>NZ_JASJXA010000024.1:0-74284 GCF_035018905.1 Glaciimonas sp. Gout2
ATGAGCGGTCACGATGCGCCAGAATGGTCGGTCACGATAGACCAGAATCGGTGGTCACGATCGGCCAGAATACCCATGCACGCACGCAGTTAAAGCTGGACGCTGAATTTCCACGCTTTACGCAGCGCCTTCTGGAGGTTGTTTATCCCAACTATGTCGCGCCAACTCCATCTATGTCTGTAGCACGTCTGCGGCCAAGCCTCAAGGAAGGAGACTTTACCAGTGGCTTTAAGGTCCCTCGTCACAGCGCTCTTACAGCCGCTATTCCAGCGGGAGAAAAAACCGCTTGTGAATTTCGCAGTGGACAGGATGTCACGCTCTGGCCAATCGAAATTATAGAAGCCAAACTAGCAGCAGTCCCTCCGGATATTCCGGATGTAGAACGTCATTTGGTTTCCAACGTACGTTTGCGAGGGGCGCTTCGCATAAAATTACGTACCACGGGCGAGGTCAATTTTTCCGAACTAAAAGAATTGGATCGATTACCAATATTCATTAATGGAGACGAACGTATTGCTTCGCATTTATTTGAAATGGTGCATGCTGGAACCATCGCATCGGTAATACGTCAATATGGCGCGGCACGTGGCGAGGGCCATATAGTAAATAAAGGTGCCGTCGAATTTGAGGGTTTACGTCCAGATCAAGGATTACTTCCACTACCGTGGAATACTTTTCATGGCCATAATCTTCTCCATGAATATTTTGCCTGTCGTAGTCGATTCTATTTTTTTGCAGCAACCCAACTCGCTCCCGGCCTCGCTCAAATTCACGGTCGTGAAGCTGAAATTGTCATTTTATTGGATCGGCTACCTCTCGCATTAGCGACCCACGTTGAGGCATCACGTTTCCAGTTATTTTGCACACCCATCGTCAATCTATTTCCAAAGCGTTCTGATCGCATAGAAGTCGATCGCGGCTTAACCGATTTTCATTTGATACCCGACCGTAGTAAACCGCTAGACTACGAGGTATTTTCGGCATCGCGGGTGCTGGGACAACAAGGACAGGACGCCGACGAGATTACCTTTAATCCTCTCTATCAAACATTGCACAGCGACGCCGGTAACAACGGTCGCTATTTCTCGATCCGGCGCGAACAACGGCTGACGTCAGTCAATACACGTAAGCAAAAAGCTGGCACATCCTATATCGGCACCGAAGTTTTCGTGTCGTTGGTTGATCAGGCTGAGGCGCCTTACTCGGATGATATAAAGTATTTATCTGTGGACGCACTTGTAACCAATCGGGATTTACCTCTCCTTATATCCAAAAATGGTATTAACGAGCTGAATATGGCCGAATCTATTCCGGTAGATGGCGTTAGTCTGATTTTCCCACCCAGTGCACCGCGCGCACCATTCGCCCAAGGAGAAACTGCATGGCGGTTGATTCGCCAGCTAAGTTTTAACTACATGCCACTTTCAGACCTCGATCATGCCGATGGTGGACAAGCAATGCGTAATATGTTGCGCCTCTTCGTTGCCTCGGGAGAACGCGAACAAAATGTTCAAATTGATAGCTTAATCAGCACCAAGACCGAACCGGTAGTGCGGCGCCTCTCGGGAAATGGATTACTCGTTTACGGTCGCGGAGTAAGTTGCAGCTTGACTGTCGATGAAACCGGATTTTCGGGTATAAGTCCGTACCTTCTCGGATTGATCCTGGAACACTATCTGGCCCGTCATGTCGCTATCAATGTGTTCACTGAAACCGAACTGCACTCTCTTCAAAGGGGGCTGATTACAAGATGGCCGGCGCGTATGGGCGGACGAGGCAACGTATGACGTTCCCAATAAAAGAGTATAGCGAGACGAAAAATTCGTCGTCAAGCGATAGCGTCACACCATTACCGCTGGAAACATTAAAAGCGTGGTTCAATGAAGCAACCCCGTGGAAATCAGGCTTTCTGAGTTTGTTGCGGGCTGTTGCTGCCCGTGACCCTATGGCGCCTTTACCAGGGACCGCCCACCTTCCTGACGAAGAGTTGTATCGCCTTGGCCAGCAGCCAACAATGATCTTTGCGCCGCGTGAAATTGCATCCATTCAGGTTCGTCATGGCCGACTTGGTATCCGCTTATATGGCCTTGGTATATGGGGTGCACAAGGGCCACTACCGCTCCATCTGACCGAGCTCGCCTACACGCGAATTGTTGGCCATCATGACGATACTTTGATGCGCTTCGCCGACCTATTTCATCACCGGGCACTTTCGCAATTCTATCGGGCCTGGGCATCCTCTCAAGCCACTGCATCACTTGATCGTCGGGGCGAGGAAACCTTCTCCCTTTATGTTGGAAGCTTGGGGGGAATTGATCCAAAGGAAGCTGAAGACTCCTGTCTTCCGGTGCATGCAAGGCTGGCGAGCGTCGCCCATTTGGTCCGCGAAGCGCGCAATCCCGATGGAATCTCGGCAACACTCTCCTATTATTTTGGCGTGCCGGTATTGATCCAAGAGTTTATCCCGCATTGGATAGACATTCCCACGTCTGACTACAGCCGATTAGGCCATCCTGGAACGCCCTCAGTCCTTGGCGAAGGCGCTCTGCTCGGTACCACGATTGCTGATAGTCAACACAAATTTCGTTTAGTCCTGGGTCCGCTTGAACTTGATCAATATTTACGATTCACGCCACAAGGCAACGATTTACAGGCACTTATCGAATGGGTACGTGCCTTTATCGGCTATGAGTATGCCTGGGATGTAAAACTATTAATAAAGAAAAATCAAGCACCTTCTGCATGCGCCGATACGGTCCATAAATTAGGCTATTCCACTTGGCTTGGTAAGTCTCAAGATCACCAGCCTATTACGGGGATGGTGTTTGAGCCTGAACAATACAATATTCGAACTCAGAAGACTAAACATGAATCCAGGCAATGACACATCTCTTATTCGTTATGGAGAACTATTAGCGCCAATTTGCGTTGACCAGCCTTGCGGTCCTAATTTGGAATACGATCCTACATTTCTCTTACTCCAAAACGCGACAGCGACAAAATCGGATGCGCAGTTCGGCGACTTCGTCGGCACTCCAGACCCGATCAACTGGTCCGACGTCGAGCGAAATACGCACGCCCTTCTTTTACGCACCAAGGACATACGCCTGATCATCCTATTGATGCGAAGTCGAATCAATCTTGACGGCGCAGAAGGATTAAGGGATGGCCTAGCACTGCTAAAGTCTATGTTGGAATGTTATTCAGAGCAAATTCATCCTTCATTTACTTTTGAGGATCACCGCGATCCGGTCATGCGAGCCAACGCACTGGCTGCACTGGCTGAGCAAAATGGCGTGTTATCTGATCTACGCAATATTGCGCTGCCTAAAGTCGCCGGTGTGCAACTACAACTACGCGATATTGAAAAATCATCTGCGATGCCGCGTATCAAAAATGCGTTAATGCCGGAGGCAATTAACCGCATTCTAAAAGAGCTATCCGCCAAACGCGACAGACATGTTTTGGCGCTGGCAGATGCTATGCAACTGGGTGAAAAATTGATCGAGAAGATCAACGTCACCCTTGGTGATGCCGCCCCCAATCTTGACCCCTTGCGCGCGTTGCTACAACCGTTTGGATGGGTAATTAATCAGCAACAAACAAACACCCCAAAAGCAATGATGGTTAAAGACGAACAGCCGACTTTGTTGTCGCATGGATCAGTACAGTGTCCACAACCTGATTCCACTTTGATAGGGCCTGATCAACTCGGACAGTTGCCACCAACATGTACGGTGACTAGAAGTGCTAATAATAGTGGGAGCTTTATTGATAATGCTTTACAGCCAACCACTGACCGGTGGTCTGCTCTTGCAAAGTTGCAAGACGTACGTAATTGGTTTGAAGAAAACGAGCCAAGTAGTCCCGTGATTGTTTTATTACGTCAAGGAGAGCGAATGGTAGGGAAAAGATTTTCTGAGCTAGTCGATATTATTCCATCTGATTTGTTGGCAAAGTGGGATGAGACGGATATTTAATCCCTCGCTTAAATTATTTAGTTCGACAAAATAACTTGAAATGAATACTCACCATATGCAAAATTAATTTTTCGTGCGTGACTGATCAACACCAAGAAAATCAATTTTCGGCTTCTGAATAGGAAGTTGACGAATAATAGTATTTTCAATACTGACCTATAAGTTGATAGATCAGATAGACAAGTAAAAATAAATTCCGACATCGTGATATCCGGTCATTTACTTTTTGTCAAATATTGACTAACAGGTTTGAGTAAACATCCGAAATCGGTCCGGTTTTACTTATTCTCATGGACGTGTCCAAATCACACAAAAAAAGGCAAAGTTTAACGCCACCGATCACATGCAAGAAACCATTCTATTTTCAATAACCTACAATGACCCACGCCGTTAGGATAACTTTGTCACGTTCACATCAATTGTTTCAAGTCTTGCTGCTTGACATCTGGCTTCAGGTAAGCGTGTTGGCACAGCAGACCGAGATTTTTTCAAGCGATACTTTGCGATCGCGCTGTGCTGGGTTGATTGAACAACTGCGTAATAAAATGCGCGACGCCGACTACGATCAGGAAATCATAGAAGAGGCCAGTTACGCACAATGCGGACTTTTGGACGACGTAACGGTTCGCTATTTGTCCGACTTCCAAAAATCAGAATGGCAAAGCGCATCTTTAGAGAGTCATTTTTTTAGTAGTAATAACGCTGGTGACAATATCTTTGAGCGCATCAATCAATTACTGCTTCAGACTAACCCCTCGTTGGACCGAATCGCTCTTTACGATTTAGTACTCAGACTAGGTTTTAGGGGGCGTTATGCTAGCGAAGAAGAGCCAGAACGACAGCGGTTCATTTTACTACTTGGTCGTTATTCGCATTCGACTGTGCAGTCCGCAGATACTACTAAAGCCAAGATAAGGAACCATTTCTTAAGCGCTGCAGCTTTCTCCTTATTGTGCAAGACTACGCTCGGTATTGTATTTGGCGTAGCGTTATGGTGTACTTTTTCCTATCAATTAACGCGAAGCGCTGATCGGTTACAGATGTTAAAGCCGGTGGATTCCATTATGTCCAAGAAAGATTAAACGTGTATTACTCCCGCCCTCGTTTCGTATTATTAATATGGTCCACAGTCTTAATTTTCAGCATTATTCAACTCTTCTTTATGCTCGCATCGCAATTCCAATGGCTTGGCATTATTGCGATTTTCATTCTTGCCGTTGTTCTCGGTGCATCGCTATCATTAACAAAAATAACTTCCAGGTCAGGATTGCTGACAGATACTTTAGATTTATCGCCCCCGTCAAAATTGCCTGTGATTGTAGTAATTGGACCGCATGCATCGGCCCTCTTTTCAAGTAACGGCGCGTCTGAAAAAATAAGGGAGGATGCACATGCAGTCTGGCTATATGCTGAAACGCCCGCACAATTAAAAGTGGTGATTGCTTCGTCATATGCCATTCATCAGCGTTTTCCTCAAGCTGTGTTACTACCTCTCCTAACTGACTACAGTATTGATGAAACTGCACTACGTACCGAATTCTCTCATTGGCAGTGCGCCTTACGTGCAATAGAGAGAGAAAAAACAGGCGTTACATTAAAAGCGGAAACGACCATTCCTGAATATACGCTGCCATGCTATGTGGCGGTATACGCAAAGCTGATTGGCCATCATGGTCTGTACGCATCCACCACCGCTACCTGGATTAGCCAGACAACTCATCCCGGCAAACTTCAGCGCGGTAAATACTATTTACGAAAAAATCTTGATCTAATCCGCCAACAACTTGAGAGCATCCCCACTTCCTCTCTTCCTTGCGATACAAGACGAAGCGTTTTAGCCTTGGCTTTAATCCAATGGCTGAATGACACTACGATGATAACGACGCTGTCCTCGCTGACAGATACTACGCCGCTCATGCCAGCAGGTATATTTTTAGCAGATGTCGAGCGAACCCCATCACGTGCAGGTGCATGGTCAAGATGGTTAACTACAAAAACCGGTTTACCAACGGTACCAGCCAAAGCGAGTACAGAACCGTTTCCTTTACCCGACTTTTTACCATTGCTGCTCACGAACCAAAAAGACCTCAAAGGGCACAATATTTCTCCATTATGGACCAACTTCTGCCATGCGTTATGGATAGCCATAGCGGCCTTGTGTATCGCGTTCGCTGCATCCGCATGGAATAACTATCAGTTCATTCAACGTCTGGCGGGTAATCTTAATACTTACCTAAAAATACCAGACATCATGCATGATAAAAAACGTAATTCCTTACATAGTTTGATACAAGATCGCACAAGATTACAGGCGCATGCTCAATTCGGAATTCCGTTCGGAATGCGTTGGGGATTTTATCGCGGAACGTCTTTTCTGCCATTGATTGATGTTGCCATAGCCAGTTATCACCCTATGGACTTAAGTACGATTACCTTCAACTCAGTACTACTTTTTGATACGGGGAAAGCGACCCTCAAAGCTGGAGCTGCGCCGTTATTAAATCAGACGTTATCGCAGTTAAAGGCAAATCCAAAAAAAATTGCCCTAATCGCCGGTCATACCGACAACGTCGGCAGTCCCAACCAAAACCTCTTGCTGTCTGAGGCCCGTGCCCGTGCGATACGCAATTGGCTGATTGAAATGTCTGCATTTCCGATCACACAATTTGCGATTCAGGGATACGGCGATACCCGTCCGCTAAACAACAATATTGATGAATTGGAGCGATCACGCAATCGCCGCGTCGATATTACTTTGATCCCACAACCAATACAAACTGAAAATAAAATACCTTGATGCAGTTTTTTATATCCAGTTACCAATCAAAGAAAAAGAAAAAATCAAATTAAAAAGAACACTCAAAGATTTAAAAAAGATACTTTCAATCACTAAATTATGAATAGTCTTAAGACTTTCAATGTCTTCTAAGTTTATTCTCGAAAAAAATAGATGACACGACATCGTTTCAAGAATTCTCTCGTATCGAGACAATGATGCGCGCTATACAGTTCAGTCCATATATAAATATTTATAAATGGAGCAAAAATGTATCATACGAACTTTTCTTTAGGAAACAGAATTCGGGTTGTCATCGCAGATGATCACCCCGTCACTCTTTCAGGTCTTAATGCATTGGTACGGCAATGCAAAAATATGGTTGTAATAGGTTTTGCCGTTGGCCCTAGTTCTCTCTTTGATCTGCTAGCCAAAGCGGACTGTAATGTTGCAGTGATCGACCTTTCAATGCCAGTGGGAAATGAAGTCGATGGGCTGGAAATGATACGGCAGATACGGCAGCGATTCTCGAACGTGGCTGTTGTAGTGCTGACGGCAACCAAAAAAACCTCGCTCTATCATGCTTTACTGACATTGGGAGTCAGCGCGATTCTGCATAAAGGAGGTGAAATTGCAGAGATCGCGGAAGCGATCAATCACGCATGCGACGGGCAAATATTTTTAGGCAAAAGTAGCGCAGAATTAATGAAGATGCGACAGTTGATCACCGTTGAAGATCGAGATCCCAGAAACAGTTTAAGTCCACGCGAGATTGAGATATTACGTTTTTTCTCAAGAGGCGTCTCTGCTGTTGAAATATCCCAACAGCTCCATCGCAGTATTAAAACGATTAGTCATCATAAGCGATCGGCTATGGAAAAATTACAACTGGATACCGATCTTCAACTTATGCGCTATTTTGCAGAGAATGGGTTTGATGATCATCAAGATTAATCGGACGTGAAATATCGATCTGGTAAGTCAGCAGCGTGGCATCGGCAACGCTGACTTAAATGTAGATAGAATTTGGGGAACTCTGACGACAAGGCATCTTATTATGATCGTAATAGATACCTTGTTACGTCATTTGCAGGATCGAACAAAATTTCTACGCTGCGCGCCCTTTTCTTCGCCAGAAATGCGTTATAAAAAGTCCAGAAACGTACAAAATTCGCTCCTGGCCTAATAATATCCAGATTTCCCAAGCGCTTTTGACGCACATCAACGTTTAAAATTGATGAGGCTAAATCATTCACGACTGCTAGAAACTGAATACCGTCTCATGACAAATTTGATGGGGACAGAGAAAGACCTTTGGATATACTTGAACGGGAACACGATGCGGTCATGCTAATGCTAGATAAATATTAAGTTCAAACCCATTAAACAATAAACGCTATTGGACATGAAGCCGATCTGAAGCTCACGGTTGCTAATCTACATAAAATCAACTCGCATCTTGGTACGCTGAACCAGACGATCGTTAAATAGAAATAGGTTGGCTCTCCATTTACGAAAGCATCCGCTGCATAAACATCGCTGTACCCATTTCAGGGCTCAAGGCATAGTTTGCAAAGCCGCAGGATTTATAAAGATCGCTTGCACGCGTATTTCCATCTAAAACTTCCAATGTTACTTTACAGCAGCCCAGTTCTTTTGCAAGATTCGCGACGTGCTCGACCAACTTCCGGCCAATACCTCGCCCCTGAAACGCATGCGCCACCGCGAGATCATGAATATTTAATAGAGGCTGGCAAGAAAACGTTGAAAAACCTTCTATACAAATCGCCAGACCGGCCGGCCGACTTCCCACAAAAGCGAGCAATATTTGAATAGTGCTCCTTTTTTTGAATTCGCCGATCAAGTTCTCTTTTACGTAATCGGTAAGAGGATGATTTCCACCCATCTGACCCGATGCATATGCATTTAGCAAGTCAATGATGGCATGCGTGTGCTGGAGGCTATTTAAATCGGCTTTTACTATTTTAATTATTTCTGTCATGAGATGGTCTTGTTTGAACTTGTCTGCGTGTAATTTACCACCATCACTCATTGAGTTGCTGTGATTCTGTAGAATCATGGGATCATCTGATTCTAGACTGCACATTTAAGACAACCATGACTATTTCCAAGCATATCCCAGCCCTCAGCGCCGATCTCAAATCGTTTATCGAAGGTTTACCAAAAGCCGAACTACATTTACATATCGAGGGCACGTTGGAGCCCGAATTGCTATTTGCGTTAGCGCAACGCAATCAAGTTACATTAGCGTACGCAACTATTGAAGAATTACAGGCCGCTTATGCTTTTAGCGATCTGCAGTCATTTCTGGACTTGTATTATGCCGGTGCGGCTGTGCTCCAAACGGAGCAAGATTTTTATGAAATGACAGCGGCTTACATTGATCGCTGCCGCGCTGATAACGTGCGCCATGCTGAAATTTTCTTCGATCCACAGACCCATACCGAGCGCGGCATTGGAATTGACGTTGTTTTCTCCGGCATTGCGCGCGCTTTACGTGAGGCGCGTGACGCGCATGGTTTTAGTAGTGCGATGATAATGTCGTTTTTGCGCCATCTATCGGAAGAAGATGCATTTTCTACGCTAGAAGCTGCGCTTCCGTTGCGTGAACAATATCTTGATTTGTGGATCGGCATTGGCCTTGACTCTGCCGAGCGCGGCAATCCGCCAGAAAAATTTGAGAAGGTATTTGCGCGCTGCGGGCAACTTGGGTTCCGCCTGGTCGCTCATGCTGGTGAAGAAGGTCCACCAGAATATGTCCGTGACGCACTGGATGTTCTTCACGTTGAGCGTATCGACCATGGCGTGCGCAGCGAAGAAGATCCAGCATTGATGGAACGACTCGCGAAACAACGCACGCCGCTAACAGTCTGTCCGTTGTCAAACCTGAAGCTGTGCGTGGTAAATGACATGGCTGAACACAATCTCGCTCGCTTGCTACACGCCGGTCTGGCCGTAACTATCAACTCAGATGATCCTGCATATTTTGGCGGCTACATGAACGCTAATTATCTGGCAGTTGCCGAGTCGCTTCAGCTTGGCCGAACGGATTTGGTCGAACTTACCCGAAATAGCTTCGAGGCCAGCTTTTTGCCAGCGGTAGAGAAACAACGTTTACTGCAGGAATTGGATGCATACTGTATGTCGCATTAACACGCCCGCAACAGTCATACTGCTCCACAGGATCACTTTGTTGAAAATAAGCGCCTGTACGAGCAGTGAAAACCTTCCTCTGACTACCTCTTCGCGCTACCAATACTCTCCCAAACTCATCACAGCGAAGTATTTCATTTTTTGCTTCTTGAGTTTGGTTTAGCACAAAGTTGGAGCATCCACAAAACCATCCACTACCAAACGACATATTTGAGCGACAACGGGAGATCCGCAGTCGAAAGACAAAAAAAAGCCCGCATGACCTTTCGGTTGCGGGCTGAATCCAAACCTTAGGAGGTGTTGGAGGAGACAGGTGTAACTATATCGACTCCTTGACCTGTTGTATGCTGAATTATTCACATACCAGTTATTCATAAGATATATAACTTTCATATAGAGACAAAATTCACACGACCAAAATATTTTTTATCAGAGAAATTGTGCCATCAGATTAAAACGTTTCGCGCGTGACGCAGTCTAATTGATGGTATGAATGATTTCTGGCTCACATATGAATTTATCACCGGGAGAGCGCTATGAATGATAAGGAAAAACGCGATGCATTCGCACGAGAGCTAACACGCCGTTTTGATGAATTTACCAGCTGGGCAATTGAAAACTGGCCGGTCGAATCATTTCCACTGATGCAATCCGACTTCACAGCGACAGGAAAAGATATCAGCGACATTTTGGGACATAAACTGGCTCAAGGCGAAGAAACCGGAGGAGACAACCATGCAGGTAATGTGTCCCAATCTGAGCATGAACCGCAATATGTCAATGTCACGCCAATGCCTTGGCCTTAATAATTGGATGGCAACGCGTGACAGTAAGCTAAGTGCGCACCAATTGAGCACCAATTTTGTGCAAACGCCTCCTCTAAATAAGGAAGTTATTAGAAGTTCGCATTATTTTCACGTAGGTTCTTGCTAGTAACTCTTTTTTCAAGCAATATCGAAAAAGCACCATATATTTTGACTAGCAGCTGAAGCAAACGACAGCGCAGTCAATAGTTTTGCAAGAAATACGCTTAAAAGTCTTCTGATATCGGCACTTAACAATCCCACCTGTGGAGATTACGATGGATACTGTACTGGCCTCACCGCGTTTAACCCGCGCAGGGATTTTGTTTTCAGTAATCGTCGATTATCGGCATTATCAGTGCCTCGTGCCTGCCGCGACCCTTGCGGTATTATCGCATTCTAAAGATCCAAAACTTGACCTATTGACTACTTATCGGGCTTTTCAGACCAAAATTGAGGGCGTTGCACGGCGCGTCATCAATGCTGGTGTCGCAGGTGTTCCGGTGGTTGTGAGCAGCGGATACTTCCACTAGCGCTTGAGCGCATCTCGCAATTTTTAAAAAAAGAAAACGCTCAATATCCAGTTGGGAACAGTAGAAGTTTATGCTTTTTTTTGGTCACTACCGTCCGCCAAACATCATTTTTTACAAGCACATGGCCTCGATGCTTGAAGTAACTAGTTTGTCCTGATCAATCAAAACTGAGGATCGTTACTTGCTCTCGCCCAGTGCTCGCGTTGTAGGTATTGCAGGTGTAACAGGAGCCACGGGTACGATGGGTAAGGCTGGAGTAACGGGCATCGCTGGCGTGATTGCTAGAGATGGACTAAATGTGGAGGGCGTCCTGGACTGTGTTGGTATGGTCGTCTCTGGCAGAGGTGTGAGCTTTTTCTGACAGCCTGCTAACAATCCAGCGGATAAAGCAACGACAATCATTGTTCGACGAATCTGCATACAAAGTCCTTTGTAAAAGACAGCAACAGTGATTTTCTTTCATACTTCTTCTCCGTCCAATTTAGACATCATTTGGATGAATCGTTCCCTCGATATCCAAGACAGACATGTGCGGTCATCGAAGCTTCTTCCAACGTTTATACCTCTTGCGCTCTCTCCAAAGGATGATCTTTACATCAAATGCAACATCGTGCGATTGCTAGTTAACAGCAGCGGGGCACATTACAGTTCTTGCGCGTATAGCTAAACATGATGGCTTAAAAACCATGAGACTTCCAAAAAAATATCGACAAAGAAATTGCACTGGATGTGCAAGTTCCACCGCCATGTATATACTGACAAAGAATTTTTTTAGTACCAACCAACATAAGAACAGCGAGAAATATTATGCAAAATAGTGACGACATTGGTAAGCTCATCCTTCGTGCAACTCTGGCGATATTGATTCTTTTCCACGGAATTTCAAAAATTTTTAATGGTCCTGGTTTTGTCGTCGGCTTAGTCAGCAATGCAGGGTTGCCGCCAGCAGTCGCCTATCTGGTATATGTCGGCGAGGTATTGGCGCCAATAATGATATTGCTAGGCATCTGGACGCGTGTCGGCGCTTTAATCATCGTCATCAATATGTTGTTTGCGTTTTCGCTGGTACACAGCAAACAGCTAATGACCTTGTCCAGCACCGGTGGCTGGGGATTGGAGTTACAGGGATTTTATTTGTTTATAGCGCTCGCGATTTTACTGTTGGGCGCTGGCAGAATGAGCATTGGCGGGCGAGCAGGACGTTGGAACTAAGCGCCTTCGGCTACCGCTTTTATGTTGCATCCAAACCCGCTTAGTTGCGGGTTTTTTTATAGCCTCTAATCTTACGTTTTCCTCTTCTCAAAAAATTATATCGTAATTTGATATAATTCCATTCTTCCATTTCCAACATCGATGCCAAAATGACAGATGAAACTTCTTCTCCGCTCACGAAGCAAGACTTCGAAGCGCTTTCAACATTCCGCTATCAATTACGCAAGTTTTTAAGATTCAGTGAAGAAGCTGCGCAGAGCAACGGTGTCACCCCGCAGCAATATTTGCTGCTATTGCACGTTAAAGGGTCGCCCGGTCGGGACTGGTCGACGGTGGGTGAACTGGCGGAGCGTCTGCAATCACAACACCACAGCGTTGTCGCGCTAGTTTCCCGCTGCGAAAAACTACTGCTTGTACAACGCCGCACCAGCGAAGTCGATCGGCGGCAAGTCAATGTCCATCTTTTACCGGCTGGTGAACGCTGCCTGGCAACCCTCGCCAGCCTCCATCACGAAGAATTAAACACACTGACAGACACCTTCCGTATTCCAAATATCAATGTTAAACATTCATCATGAGCGTTCCTACACAGGCATCGAATCACGCCCACCTTCATCATTTGCGACGCGATTTTTCAGCCGATCCAAGACTTTTAAAAATCTCATTGATCGCGGTGGTGATCGGCTGCTGCGGGACATTGGCGGCATTTGTATTACTGGCGCTGATTCACCTCTTCACGAATTTATTTTTCTTTCAGACGTGGTCGTTCTCGGTGCGTTCACCGGCTGAGCATCATTTAGGCGTTTGGGTCATCGCCCTGCCAATAATTGGTGGACTGATCGTGGGTCTGATTGCACGTTTTGGTAGCGAAAAAATCCGAGGTCATGGCATCCCGGAAGCGATTGAAGCGATCTTGTTTGGCAAAAGTAAAATGTCGGCCAAGGTCGCCATTTTGAAACCATTATCCTCGGGGATCGTGATCGGCAGCGGCGGACCGTTTGGTGCAGAGGGACCAATCATTATGACAGGTGGTGCTATCGGCTCACTGATTGCACAGCATTTTCACGTGACGTCGGCAGAGCGTAAAACGTTACTGGTTGCCGGTGCCACCGCCGGGATGACGGCTATTTTTGGTACGCCAATTGCTGCGGTATTGCTGGCCGTTGAGTTATTACTGTTCGAATTGCGACCACGTAGCCTGTTGCCTGTGATCGTTGCTTGCACCGTGGCCGGATTTACCCGCCCACTACTGTTGGACGCAGGTCCGCTATTCCCGCTACAAACCGGCGCAGTCGGTCTAGCGACTATGTTCTCTTGCGTGATTGCAGGGATTTGTGGAGGCGCGCTATCGGCCTTTATGTCGACCGCACTGTATAAGATCGAAGATCTGTTTGGCAAGTTGCCGATCCATTGGATGTGGTGGCCGGCAATCGGTGGATTGGCAGTGGGGATTGGCGGATATTTCGAGCCACGTGCGTTGGGCGTCGGTTACGACGTAATTGGTGACCTGCTAAATAATCATTTGGCGTTGCAAGTCGTCGTGAGCCTATTGCTGGTTAAGGCCATTATCTGGATGCTGGCTCTGGGCTCTGGCACGTCCGGCGGCGTGCTCGCGCCGCTGTTGATTATTGGCGCGGGGCTTGGGACCGTCCTTGGCCCACTATTACCCGGTGGTGATATGCATTTGTGGCCGTTGGTTTGCATGGCTGCGGTTTTGGCAGGTGTTTTGGGCGCGCCACTTACGGCTGCGGTATTTGCATTTGGATTGACGCATGACGCTAATGCCCTGCTGCCGCTGCTATTAACCTCGGGCGTAGCGTACGGCTTTACGGTATTAACCATGCGGCGCTCCATCATGACCGAAAAAATCGCCCGTCGCGGCTTTCATATTTATCGTGAATACGGAGTCGATCCACTGGAACGGCAGCATGTCGAAGAAATAAAAAGCGGCGTCGTCGTATCAATACCGTCTGATCTCAACGTAGGGGAAACCTTGACACGATATTTTGGGATAGATCAACAATATCGCTGCTATCCCGTCGTCGATGCAGACCAGCAATTAGTGGGCATGATTGATCGCGCCAGCATTCATCCGCAAGCTGACCCTGCCTCATCCATTGCGATGATATTAAGCCAGTCCGGCCAACATCAATCCCTGATTGTTGCGTTGCCGGGTGAGACCTGCCGTATCGCTGCCGCAAGAATGGCGACACACCACCTGGAAAGATTGCCAGTCGTATCGGATATCCATTCGAAGCGCCTGATCGGCATAATCAGTCGTAGCGATCTGATTAAGACTTATCAATCTTATTTCGACGACGAACAAAAGCGTGAGCGCCTGTTCAGTTCACCGGCGGCGACCAAAATTTAGCATGGCAGCGTAAGTGGCGATTGCGACTGATACCCTGTGACGGTCGTTATCACCGCTGCAAATAAATATACGCAAACAAAATAAACAAATAAGTGCTTGCGCTCCCAGATTTGTCGGACAATAATACAAATGAGAATCATTACTATTTAAACGGTACCAGAAAATCTGACAAGGAGTCCATCTTGACCAAGCCAGTGACATCCAAAGCCTCTTCCGCGCCCACAGATACGATATTGATAGATATTAATGCACACAACATAGCGCCAGAATTGTTGGTGTCTGCCGTGTTGCAACGTATATCGCAGTACAACACACGCAGCCTGGGAACTGGCGATTGTGCGCAATCAGCTGCAACCATTGAATATCATTTGCGCACGCTAGCCGACTTGCCGACTCTAGCGCCAGTACTGCGTGCTACTTGCCAACAGTTATCAGAGCAATGGGCATTGGTGGGAGAGCGAGCCATGCCCAAGCATCCGCGCTCCGCGTCCACTTTTCTTACCCGCCTGATTTCTGGTAGTCGTACGAACTAGATGTTTTGGTAGCACCCAATTTAACGGCCAACTGGGCCAATCGCATTCCCCGGGAAGGGAGTAATCCCGCCTGAACTTCGCTGCTATGCCATACGTCTTAACCGGCCGTACCCCACCCTGAGCCGGTTGGTACAGAAATGATTGGTATAAAGCGAATTGTTTAGACGGTGTTTGTCGTGTGTATGTGTTTTATCGGCAGTAGCCACGCTGTCATTCTGTGTAAGGTCTCCTCCTGATACAGTCAAATAGCCAAGCCGATTTTTTTACGAAATAAAGATATTCTTCAATGCTTAAAAACGTTAACAATGCTTTGTCAGTTGACACGAATCTCACATCAACAAATCTCCGTTATTCAAATACGTATTCTTTAATGTGTTGGAAGATAAAATCTTCGTCTCGAAATGACCGCATCGCGCCGCTAATTCGCAGTCTTACAACACAATTGCCATTTGTCCTACATTCAATGCCAGGCGACAAAAGTACACTTCGTTCTATTGAGCATCCATGGTGTCGTTGCCGGGGTTTTCCTTAGATATTACCTATTTACATCTATGAAAGGACGGAACATGAATATCGGTCTCCACCTTACGCCTATCGTCTCTCTGATTGCTGGCGTATTAATTCTGGCTATTCCGCGGCTGCTAAATTACATCATCGCGCTATACCTTATCGTCATTGGCTTAATTGGTCTGCTCGGCAAATAATGTTATTTCAACCAGCATCCTGACGCAGTCAAACGGCTCGTCAGATACAAACACCAGAAAATAGTTTAACTACCTCGTCAGAATCGCTTGACACGTCAAGCGTATATCCCATACATTAAGCCCATGTCTTCTGCAAAACTCTCTTCCCGCTCACTGTTGCTTACCTCTGGCTCCCTGCCAGGGCTACTGCTACTACTGCCGCTAATAGCGCTATCGCTACTACGCGCACTTTGATCTCGACTACGTATTAATTCAGGTACAAACGAGATTGCAACTGGTAAATGTTTGACTCTTGCCAGCAGCAAAAAAACCAAATGCAGTAAAACAGAGAATCCTGGTAAAGGGTCTCGAACAGAAAAGCAAATTTAAAATGTATTTCAAGCCAACCTTCCTAGCATTTATATATGGCGCAAGACACACAAGCGCCGTGACAATGACACTGCCTGTGCGCGCAACCCTATTGCGACTGCTAAAACTACCGATCGGTTGCCTGGCCTCGCGTTAATCTGCAAGTGGCCGTCAGGCAACCTTTTTGCCACTACACACTATTTTCCGAATTTCACCAGTTCTAATAGAGGCTCATCATGATGTTGCAAAACCCAGCTACTAAATATCGCCCGTTTCCACCGATTCCATTGACTGATCGTACTTGGCCCAACCAAATTATCAGCGTGCCACCAATCTGGATGAGCACCGATTTGCGCGACGGTAACCAAGCATTGATCGAGCCTATGGATGCCGAACGCAAACTGCGCTTTTTTGAGTTGCTGGTAAAGGTGGGTTTAAAGGAAATCGAAGTGGGATTTCCATCTGCTTCTCAAACTGATTTCGATTTCGTTCGCAAACTGATTGAAGAAGATCGCATTCCTGACGATGTCACGATCATCGTATTGACGCAATCACGCGAAGAGCTGATTCGTCGCACTGTTGATTCGCTCAAGGGCGCTAAGCGTGCGATGGTCCATTTGTATAACTCCGTTGCGCCGGCATTTCGCAAAATCGTCTTCAAGATGTCCCGCGACGAAATCAAAGCTATCGCCATCGCCGGTACGCAATTGATCAAGCAACTCACGGATGCGCTTCCAGAAACACAATGGCGATTCGAGTATTCTCCTGAATCCTTCAGTATGACTGAACTGGATTTTTCCAAGGACATCTGCGACGCCGTATCTGCGACCTGGGAAGCATCCCCTAAGCGGAAAATCGTTTTTAATCTTCCTGCCACGGTCGAATGCAGCACGCCAAACGTCTACGCCGATCAAATCGAATGGATGCACCGCAATCTGGCCCGTCGTGATTCTGTCATTCTCAGCGTCCATCCACACAATGATCGTGGTACCGGCGTCGCTGCGGCAGAGTTGGCCGTGATGGCAGGCGCTGATCGGGTTGAAGGCTGTTTGTTCGGCAATGGCGAGCGCACCGGCAACGTCGATCTGGTCACGTTGGCACTCAACTTATACACGCAAGGCGTGAATCCAGGCCTGGATTTCTCCGACATCGACAGCGTTCGTCAATGTGTTGAGGACTGCAATCAATTGCCCGTACATCCCCGCCATCCGTATGTCGGCGATCTGGTCTTCACAGCCTTCTCCGGCTCGCATCAGGACGCGATTAAAAAAGGCTTTGAAGCACAACAAGCTGACGCCATTTGGGAAGTCCCGTATTTGCCAATCGACCCGATTGATCTTGGTCGCAGCTACGATGCGGTGATTCGCGTTAACAGTCAATCCGGCAAAGGTGGCATGGCGTATTTGCTGGAACAGGAATATGGCCTGGTCATGCCACGCCGTTTGCAAATAGAGTTCAGCCGTGCAGTTCAAAAAGCAGCCGATTCGACTGGCAAAGAAATCGTCTCGAGCGACATTTACCGGATCTTCAAGGAGGAATACCTTGATAAACAAACCCCATACGTGTATCGCGCGCACCGCATGACCGAAGACTCAAGCAAAGCTGAACCAATCAATATCGAACTCGATATTATGCGCGATGGCCAACAACTAACCCTCAAAGGGAAGGGAAATGGTCCGATCGATGCCTTTGTCAATGCATTAGGACTGGATGTAAAGCTCATGGACTTCCATGAACATGCCATCAGCGCCGGCGCTGATGCGCAAGCCGCCAGTTATATTGAATTGCGCCTGAATGACGCGCCAACCGCATTTGGTGTGGGTATCGACGCCAATATCGTGACTGCTTCATTCAAAGCAGTATTAAGCGCAATCAATCGACAAATTGGCATTGCCAGTGAAGCCGCCAATCAGGAAAACAACCACAGAGCCGCTGCTGCATAAGCATTCATCGACTCTATAACGACTGACGGCTATCGTGGCAACCCCGCGATCGCCGTAACCTGAATCCTGATGTATTACCGTATGTTGTGGATGACGGACCTGTTGCGCTTTGCCGTTACCAATGACAAAGCGCACATCTTTCATAAAAAGACGTGCGCTCGTGTGGTGTTTCGTGTTGTATAGTACCGGACAAAAGCCCGGTCATTACCGATAAACTTAACCCAATTTGGCGTTACCCAACTGTACTAAAACAGTACTAAGCCGTTATTGCGTTTTACGCAGCTACAGCAAAATTTAACGCGTTGATACTGACACGTGCGGCGGCAAATCCAGCTTCTTTAGCATCTGGACCATAATTCAAGCCATCGGCACGTATTACTTCGATATCGGTAATACCTAAGAAACCGAAAACAACTTTCAAGTAGTCCTCATGGGCAAAACCCGTTGGCGTACCAGCGTGTATGCCACCGGATGTCGCCACAATCACTACCCGCTTACCTTTTGCCAAACCTTCTGGGCCAGTTTCCGAATATCGGAAGCTTACGCCCGCAACACAAATCTGATCAACCCATGCTTTTAGTTGCGTTGGAACGGTAAAGTTGTACATTGGCGCGCCAAGGACAATCACATCCGCCGCCATAAATTCGTTCAAAATCGCCTCACCGAAGGCAACCTCTTGCTGTTGCGTCTCGCTGCGTTGTTCAGCGGGCGTACCCTTAGCCACAAACGTTCCACCGGAAATGTGTGCGGTGACGTCTTTGCTCAAATCACGATACACCACTTCAACGCCAGACTCGGCCGACGTCAAATTAGCAACGACCTCACGAGTCAGTGCGCGCGAAGCCGAAGCGTCGCCAAGAATGCTCGAATCAATGTGTAATAATTTCATGATAATTCCGTCCAATAAATGTAGAAACTGTTCAAAATTTGTGACAAATCAGAGCAATTGAAGACTTGTTTCGTCCGATGCACGTCATAAAATAATGAAAGATTCGGATAACGCCAACCTGGCGCATGGTTTAACAGCATCCTACCTTGCACCACAAAATTGAACTAGTCGTCAATACTGAGATATATTGTTCTATATAAAGAACAATGAAAGACAATTGTGAATGATTTAAATGACCTGTATTTTTTCGCTAATGTGGTCGAAGAAGGCGGTTTCACGGCCGCTGGCAGATCCCTTGGGATTCCAAAGTCGCGACTATCGCGTCGCATCTCGGAACTGGAGGCACGGTTGGGCGTCCGATTACTGCAACGCAATACGCGTGGGATTGCACTCACTGATATCGGCAGTCGCTATTACAAGCAATGCCAGATCGTTTTGGCGGCGGCAGAAGCTGCGGAGAACGCGGTCACCAGTTCGCTGACCGAACCGAGCGGTCATGTGCGGGTAAGTTGTCTGGTGCCGATTGCACGTGAAAAGTTGACACTTGCTCTCCCGTTTTTTTTGGAGCGATATCCTCGCGTAAGTGTCGAGCTGGTATTGACCAATCGGCGCGTCAATTTGCTGGAGGACGGAATTGATATCGCAGTCCGCGTCCGTACCCCTGAAGAGGAAGATCCCAATCTCGCCACGCGCAGACTGCAACGGACTGAAGTTTATCTGGTCGCTGCACCGACCTTAATGAAACAATTCGCGGTCCCGGAACACCCCCGAGCGTTAGCAAAATTTCCTTTTCTCGGTGCAGTCAATCAGGATCGTCGTGCACATTTTCCGATGGTTGGCCCCAACAACGAGCGGTACACACTAGTAGTCGATCCAAGACTAGCGGTGGAAGACTTTACCATTCGAAAACAAGCCGCATTGCACGGCCTTGGGATTACGATGCTGCCATCAGAAAATTGTGACGACGAAATCGCCCGCGGAGAACTGCTGCGCGTCTTGCCAAATTGGGGCATGCCTTCGGGCACGCTGCAACTGGTCTATCTGACGCAGCGCGGACTCCTGCCCGCGGTCCGAGTTTTTATCGATTTTTTAATTGCGGAACTGTCCGAAAAATCAGAAAAAGTTAGTTAGTCAAGGCGCGGCAACGATGATCTCGCTAATCGTACACCACTGAATTGCCAACGCGCAGTCGCAGGGAAAAAATTGCGATAGCTCAATCGTGTGTGACCAATTGGTGTCACACACGACGACCCTCGCAGGACATATTGATTCACCATAAACTTACCGTTGTACTCACCTACCGCGCCTTCAAGCGCAGTGTAGCCCGGATACGGCCCATAACTACTCGTGGTCCATTGCCAGACTTGCCCAAAATAATCGGTCTCATCGTGATCGGCAACGTTAGCCGCACTCTCCCATTCGGCCTCGGTCGGAAGTCGCGCACCCGCCCAACGCGCGTACGCTTCGGCCTCAAAAAATGAAATGTGTGCGACCGCCTCATCCAGCGCTATTGGCTGCAAACCATTCAAGGTAAATTCCTGCCATGTCGAATCAAATTGGGAATGTGATTCTTGCCAGTAAATAGGATGAGTCAATTTTTCCTGCGTAATCCAATCCCAACCTGCGGCAAGCCATAACAAGGGATTTTGATAGCCACCATCTTCAACAAAAGCGAGATATTCACGATTACTGACCAGACGTGTTGCAATAAAAAATGGCTCAACAAATTGGCGATGGCGCGGTGTTTCATTATCAAAGAAAAAACCGACACCATCGTGCCCGATCTCCACAATACCACCATCGAATTTTTGCCAGTGTGATAGCGCTATTTGCGGCAATACATCCCTTGGCGCAACTTGATACAAAGATGTTTCGAGTAATTTATAAGGTGGCTTTAGCGGATTCATCGAAAATAGATGTTTGATATCCGTCAGCAACAACTCTTGATGTTGCTGCTCGTGATGCAATCCTAATTCGACCAGGGCGGCCAACGCATCAGCACTTGCAGATGGTAATTCTAAAGAAAATATTTGCGATACACGTTCGTCTACATTGCGGCGATAAGCCCATACCTCGTCCAATGACGGGCGCGTTATCAAGCCACGCTGCGCGCGCGGATGTTGCTGACCAATACCGTCGTAATAAGAATTAAATAGAACGCGGAACGCAGGATGAAATGGCTGAAAATTCGGTTCGAATCGTTCCAGAATGAATGTCTCAAAAAACCAGGTCGTATGCGCCAGATGCCACTTAACCGGACTTGCATCCGGCATCGATTGCACGCAGCAATCCTCTGCCTCCAAGGGTGCCACAAGCGCCATCGTATCTTCACGCAGCCTGGCAAACAAGGCCGCTAATGTCGCCATAGCCAAGGTCGGGGCCGCCACTTTTTCTACTGTCAAAGCACCCATTCTCATCCTCCCTGCGCGTGACACACCATGAACCACTCATGCGGATCACACCATGTCTGAATCTTGCCAAAACCGGCTTGCTGCAGCAGCGCGGTAAAACTCTGCTGCGTATACTTGTAACTGCTCTCAGTATGAATACGCTCGCCTGCCACGAACTGGCGGCTTCCACCATTTTTCCAGCGCACAGTCACGTTGCGCTTAGCTTCCAGATGCATTTCTACACGATGTTGTTGAGCATTATAAAAGCCGCGATGACGCCATTCACGAAGTTCAAAATCGGCATCCAACAGACGATTAATATGCTGTAAAAGATTGAGGTTAAACGATGCAGTCACTCCCAATGCGTCGTCATAAGCGGCATCCAGAATTGCCTTGTCTTTGATGAGATCGATCCCAATCAACAAGCCGCCACCGCCACTTTTATGTTCACCGTCATCGTTGTCTTTACCGCTATGGTTGCTATGATCGATCCCAATGGTTTTTCGAATCCGCAATAAAAATTTCAGCGCCTCAAGCGGCGTGTAGTTACCGATGGATGATCCCGGATAAAAAAATTGTCTACGTTCGCGCGAGATCGATACGGGTAATTCAAGCTCGTTCGAAAAATCCATGCCGAGACAAGTCATCGCGATGTGGGGAAATTGTTGCTGCAAACCCGCCACTGCCTCTTGCAAAAATTTCTCGGAAATATCGACCGCTACGTATTCACTGGGCTGCAAACTAGGAAAAAGCTTGGCGGCCTTGGCGCAATTGCCAGCGCCAAGATCAATCAACGTCGCCTTACGCCCCACCGCCGTCGCGATTTGTGACGCATACTGATCGAAAATGATTGCTTCGGTGCGGGTCGGATAGTATTCCGGCAACTCACAAATCGCAGCAAACAGACGCGAGCCGAGCGTATCGTAGAGATATTTGGGCGATGTTGACGCCTGAGGTGCCATTAATCCGGCCTCAAGCTGCGTAACGATCGCATCCTCAATATAACTTTGCGGCGTGCAGTTTTCCGGCTGCTCCGGTTGTTGTTGTTGAGCCAAGGAAGTCTCCAGAATGGTAAAAATAGTATTTATCGAACTAAGGCGTCCAACATCAGGCTATATATTTTGATGAGATTTAGGTAAAAGCACCGCGTACGCTAAGAATTGAGATGAATTACCGACAATTCTGCGCTGCTTCGCAACATCTACTACACTAGCAAACTAGTTTGATACCCAGTGATAGTAGTATTTGTATAATTTATCAGAGTATCGACATTCAGGTCAGACACTTGGTTCAAATTTACACGCGGAAATGCCATGCCGCAAACACAGCGCAACAAATTAACCAGTTAGCAACAAAATCAAAAGTAACATGACAACCACAACAAAAGTCCCTCAAAAACGCAGTTTAGCTACTTTAGCCGGATTAATTCCCTACCTTTCTCCTTATAAGCGCCAATTTGTACTGGCTGGGATTGCGCTATTGGTCGCCGCTGCCTCAACGTTGGCGATCCCTTACGCTTTCCGACAAATGATTGATTTGGGCTTTGGTGGAAACGGCATCAAGGACCCAAGCCACATTGATCTGTATTTTCTGGCTTTATTCGGCGTCGCGTGTATTTTGGGCGTAGCCACCGCGGCACGTTTTTACATGGTGTCCTGGCTTGGTGAACGCGTCACTGCGGACCTGCGCAGCGCTGTCTACTCCCACGTCGTGACCCAAAGTCCACAATTCTTTGAGACTACCAAAACTGGCGAGGTGCTCTCTCGCATCACGACCGATACCACGCTGATTCAGGCGCTGGTCGGGACCAGTATTTCAATGGCGTTACGCAATGGTTTACTGTTCGCTGGCGGCTTGATTATGTTGTTCGTCAGCAGTATCAAACTGAGCTCGATCATCATCGTCATGCTGGCCTTGGTAGTGCTACCAATCGTCTGGTTTGGACGGCGCGTACGAAAACTGTCTCGCGCCTCGCAGGATCGTGTTGCAGACGCCTCGGCGATGGCGGGTGAAATCTTGAATGCGATGCCGACTGTACAAGCCTTCACGCATGAAAACATCGAAGGAAACCGTTTTAAAGGCGCCATTGAAAGTGCGTTCGCAACTGCAATGGAGCGAATCCGCGCCCGTTCGTTGTTAACCATGATGGCGATTTTACTAGTGTTCGGTGCGATCGTATTCGTACTATGGTTGGGCGCGCACGCGGTCGTGCAAGGCAAAATGAGTGGCGGTGAACTGGGACAATTTATCTTGTACGCAGCGCTGGTTGCCGGTTCAATCGGTGCGTTGGCAGAAGTCATGGGCGATACGCAACGCGCTGCCGGCGCGACTGAACGCTTACTCGAATTATTATCGGCTAAGTCACCTGTTCAGTCATTATTAGTACCTGAAAACTTGCCGCCACGTACCGAACAAGGTGCGGCAGTAACGCTGGAAAATGTTGCCTTTCATTATCCATCCCGTCCAGACACGGCGTCGTTATCAGCGTTCTCGTTGACTATTCGTCCCGGTGAGACCGTCGCGATCGTTGGTCCTTCCGGCGCGGGTAAAACCACTTTATTTCAACTATTGCTGCGCTTCTATGACCCGCAACAAGGCAGCATCAAACTGGACGGCGTAGACATTAAGTTTCTGGATTTGCATAGTTTACGTGATGCCATCGGGATCGTTCCACAAGACACCGTCATCTTTTCTGCCAATGCGATGGAAAATATTCGGTACGGTCGGGTCGACGCTACGGATGCAGAAGTCATCGCAGCGGCGACCATGGCAGCCGCCGATGAGTTTATTGTCAGGCTTCCTGAAGGCTATCAATCGTTTCTGGGCGAACGCGGTGTACGTTTATCTGGCGGCCAGCGTCAACGCATTGCGATCGCCCGCGCCATGTTGAAAAATCCACCATTACTGTTACTGGATGAGGCCACGAGCGCACTTGACGCCGAATCTGAGCGTGTTGTCCAAGGCGCATTGGAAGCTGCCATGGTCGGTCGTACCACGCTGGTGATCGCTCACCGTTTGGCGACAGTCCAACGGGCCGATCGGATTATCGTGCTGGAACACGGCCATATAGTCGAAACAGGAAACCACGCGTCACTTGTCGCACAAAATGGCCTTTACGCGAGTCTGGCGGCGCTGCAATTTGGCACTGCAATTTAATAATGGCATCATCTAAAACCCTTTGATCGGAAAACCGCTATGAGCTTATTATTTTCACCCTTAACTTTACGTAGCGTCACGCTGCCAAACCGGATCGCCGTCGCTCCGATGTGTCAATATTCGGCCCAGGATGGCTTTGCTAACGACTGGCACATGGTGCATTTGGGCAGTCGTGCGGTGGGCGGCGCTGGACTGGTGATTGTTGAAGCGAGCGCGGTCGTTGCCGATGGCCGAATCACACCCGAGGATCTTGGCATCTGGAAAGATGAACATATTGCGCCATTACGCCGGATCACGCAGTTCATTGCTCAGCAAGGCGCAGTAGCCGGCATTCAGCTAGCCCATGCCGGACGCAAAGCCAGTGTCACGCGACCATGGGAATCGACGCAAGGCAGCATTCCATTAGCGCAAGGTGGCTGGCAAACGGTAGCACCGTCGGCACTGGCCTTCGACACTAGTTTCGCAACGCCGTTAGCACTCACGGTGGAACAAATTGCCGATATAGTGCAAGCGTTTGTCGCTGCTGCAGAACGTGCCCACAAGGCTGGTTTCAAACTGATCGAAATACATGCAGCACACGGCTATTTGTTGCACGAATTTCTATCGCCATTAAGCAATACCCGCACCGATCAATACGGTGGCAGCTTTGAAAACCGCATACGTCTGGTCATGGAAGTCGTCACTGCTGTCCGTCAGGTCTGGCCTCAAGAGTTACCGATGTTTGTGCGGGTCTCTGCGACAGAATGGGTCGAGGGCGGCTGGAACCCGGATGAAACAGTGGCTTTGAGCGTATTGCTACGGGAAGCGGGTATCGATCTGGTGGATATCTCGACTGGTGGCAATGCGGCCAATGCCGTCATTCCGGTCGGTCCGGGATATCAGACGCAATTTGCGGCCCGCGTTAAAAAAGAAGCAGGCATTGCCAGCGGTGCAGTTGGCATGATTACGGAGCCGATTCAGGCTGAACACATTTTGCGCACCGAACAAGCCGACCTGATCTTGCTGGCGCGTGAATTGTTGCGCAACCCTAACTGGCCACTACACGCTGCGGATGCGCTGCGTGCCGAAACACCATGGCCACCGCAATATGCCCGTGCCACATCACGCAAGATGCCAATACGTCCTTCAATTGATTACGGTGATGAGTAAAATCAATCGCGTATAAATGCGTAATTACTTAGGTTTATGTTGAGTGCAGGCTAAAAGCAATTACGAGGAATAAACGCTACCGAACCCGTAAGACGGTTCGGGAGTGCCCCCCCCCTAACATCAAGTGGCGGACATACCAAGTCCAACGGCGACTTCAGAAATCAGCCGACGCAACCACACCACATCGGGCGCAACATGCGAGCGCGTATGCCACAACATATAAAACCGCATTTTGGGCATATCGAACGGAAGCGGGAACACCTGAATCGGCCAGTCCTTCACAAAGTAATTAGCGAACTGACGACCGGTCGTAAAAATCAAATCTGACTTTGCCAACACATGCGGGACCAATGCAAAATAGGGAATCGCCACCTGAATGTTGCGCTTTAATCCTTGCTCCGCCAAAGCCGCATCAATGCTGCTCCGATGGCCTTCGATGTATGGAGTCGGTGCAAGGTGCGGCATCTCAACGTAATATTTTAGCGTCAGTCCCTTTTTGGCAACCGGGTGATCACGGTGCATCATGCAGACGACTTCGTCCTCAAACAGTTGCGCAAGATGCAAATGCTCAGGCGGATCGGGCCAATTACCGATGACCAGATCCAGCCGTCCGGTCTCCAGCGCATTAGAATAATCCAGCCCAGCATCAAGTGCATGCACCATCAGACTGGCGCCAGGAGCGCGCCGCCGCACTTGTTCAATGATCGAGGGAATCAACAAAACGTTCAGATAGTCCGGCGTTCCTACATGGAATATCCGTGCAGTGCTTCCTGCTTCAAATGCTGCTACCGGTGCGCCGATTTTTTCAAATACATCGAGTCCTTCCTTCGCCAGCGCCAATAGTTCCTGCCCGCGCTCGGTTGCTACCATTCCCGTTTTGCCACGCACTAAAATGGCATCGCCGGTCAACTCGCGCAAGCGCTTCAACGTATTGCTGATAGTCGGTTGCGATTGCCCCAACTTAATCGCCGTGCGTGACACACTCTTCTCCACCAGCAAAGTATGCAAGACGCGAAGCAGATAGGTATCGAGATGATGATTAGCGCGAGAAGTCATTAACAGTGGAGGAAAATTGAGTGAACATGAGGCGAACATAAGCCATCGGACAAATATGCCTGACAACTACCAAAAAAGTGTCTTTATACATTCTTGAAGGATAACGGATAAGTGACTGATTGAGTATATTCACATTCGCACAACCCTCATTCGTTTGATGCCTCTTTTCTGCTGTTGGGTGTACGCAATGCGTTGACGAAAAGAGTGCGCATGATTGGTGCACATTTTATGCGCTCCGATTATTCTCATCTCAAGCGGTCTCGGATAAACATTTTCCAACGATGACCGGCATTGAAGGCTTACATAAAGAGATTCACCAAAAATAGGCTCTTTTGAGGCGGCATTACATGATTCAAATTCGATTTCCTACCAACTTTAGACGACCGGTCTAATTTACGCTATACTTGCTAATATCATGCGAGCAACCTACGACATCACCAAACGCCACATACTCGACGCTGGACAGCAAATTATTGCGGTCAAAGGCTTCGCGGGCGTTGGATTAAGCGAAATTCTGAGCGCTGCAGATATTCCAAAAGGATCTTTTTACCATTACTTTGGATCAAAGGAACAATACGGCTGCGCGCTTCTTGAGCAATATTTTGATGAATATCTGGTTAAGCTCAAGCAAATACTGCACGCTCCCTTCGATGCTTCCAATACGGCACAATCAGCACGTTACCGGCTCTTGCAGTATTGGGGAGGATGGGTTGAAAGTCAGTCAAGCCACGACCCCAAGGGACGATGCATGGTGGTGAAGTTGGGCGCTGAAGTTGCCGACTTGTCGGACGATATGCGCATTGCACTGTGCAAAGGGACCAAACGCCTCATGGAGCAGTTGGCTATTTGCATTACCGAGGGCATCACAGAAGGTTCTCTGGATTCTCAGCTTAATCCCGAAAAAACGGCTGAAATGCTTTACCAAATGTGGCTGGGCGCAAGCCTCCTTGCCAAGCTACAACGTGATCGCCGCCCTCTCGAAAACGCCATGGAGACCACCATCAGCGTTTTGAAACAAGGGTAAAACCGCTTCCTTAGCAGTCTTACATTTGTTTACGAGAATCTCCCTGTTCATTCAGCCTATTAACTGAATGCTTTAAACAATCAAAAGCTATTTCTAACCCACATCGCTTGATTTACATGACAGCCCTATTGACTCGTCTTTTAGCTAGTCGACCGGTCTAATTTATAACTAATAAGGAATCGTATGTTTAATTTCGAACTCTATAATCCAACAAAAATTGTATTTGGTCGCGATACCGTCGCCAAACTATCTACATTAGTCCCAACTGATGCGCGCGTATTGATCTTATTCGGTGGTGCAAGCGCACAAAAAAATGGCACACTTGATGAAGTAAAAGCTGCGCTGGGCACACGCGAAGTGCAGGAATTTTCCGGCATCGAACCCAATCCTTCCTACGAAACCCTGATGCGTGCCGTAGAACACGTGCGCCGTGAAAAGATCGATTTCCTGCTAGCCGTGGGCGGTGGCTCCGTCATTGACGGCACCAAATTTATCGCCGCAGCCGCACACTTCGATGGTGAGCCTTGGGATATCGCCGTCAAAGGTGGCGTCAATATAACCAATGCTTTACCTTTTGGGACGGTGTTGACATTGCCCGCCACCGGCTCAGAAATGAACAATGGCGGCGTTGTGACGCGTAAATCAATCCAGGCCAAACTCGCCTTTCATAGCCCGTTGGTTTATCCGCAATTTTCGATACTTGATCCGAGTAAAACCTTTACCTTGCCACCACGTCAAATCGCCAACGGCGTTGTCGATGCCTTCGTGCACACAGTAGAACAATATTTGACCTATCCGGTAAATGGTCAGGTACAGGATCGCTTTGCTGAGGGATTGCTGCTGAGCCTGATTGAAACCGGTCCTCGCGTCATGGCCGAACCCAACGACTATGATGCGCGTGCTAACTTGATGTGGGTGGCGACATTGGCATTGAACGGTTTGATCGGTGCCGGCGTACCGCAAGATTGGGCGACGCATATGATCGGCCACGAACTGACGGCGCAATATGACATTGATCACGCCCGTACCCTGGCAATCGTGTTGCCATCGCTATTGACAGTACAACGCGAAAACAAGCGTGCCAAACTGCTGCAATATGCTGCGAGAGTGTGGAACATCACAGAAGGTAGCGAAGATGCCCGAATTGATCAAGCTATCCAGAACACCCGCGATTTCTTTGAAAGCATGGGCATTAAAACTCGCCTCGGAGATTATGAATTGGGTCAGGCTGCCATTGATATTGTGGTGACACAATTGAGTGCGCACGGGATGACAAAGTTAGGCGAACACAAGGATATTACGCTGGAAGTGAGTCGCAAAATCCTTGAAGGCGCTTTATAGTAAAAGAGACATCCATACCGGATCAGAATGACGTGGCGTACGCGTAACCGCAACCGTACGCATCTGTTCCTTTAATAAGCTGCGAATAGTGCGTGAGCGTTACTGCGTCACTACCGGGCCGGATTTCTTTTTCTCGCATAAACTAATGCAATGCTATTTCATTCGATAGCCATCCTACCGACAACGCCGGGACACCGGCGTTGGTTCAACTTTCAGGAGACTTAACCATGCCTAAAGACAACACACTCAATCGCAGTATCGTCCTTGCCGCCCGTCCACATGGCGCGCCGACGGCCGAAACGTTTCGGTTAGAAGAAACGGCTGTCCCGACGCCAGCAACCGGTCAACTATTGCTGCGCACTCTGTACCTGTCGCTTGACCCTTATATGCGTGGTCGTATGAGCGACGCCCCATCTTATGCTGAGCCAGTGGCGGTGAATGCGGTTATGGGCGCTGGCACAGTCGCCCGCGTAGAGGCATCGCTGCATTCTGATTTCAAAGTAGGCGATCTTGTGCTCAGCTATAGCGGCTGGCAAGACTATATGTTGTCCGATGGCACCGGTCTGACAAAACTTGATCCTCATCTTCTTAAGCCATCGCACGCGTTAGGGGTACTGGGCATGCCCGGCTTTACCGCGTATGTCGGCTTGCTCGATATCGGTCAGCCGATAGCTGGCGAAACTGTGGTCGTTGCTGCTGCAACCGGCGCGGTTGGCTCTTTAGTAGGACAAATCGCTAAGCTGAAAGGATGTCACGTCGTAGGAATCGCAGGCGGTGCAGAAAAGTGCACATATGCAGTCGATGAGCTAGGTTTTGATGCCTGTATTGATCATCGCAGCAAAGACTTTCCACAGCAACTGGCCGCAGCCTGCGATAAAGGGATTGACGTCTATTTTGAAAACGTTGGTGGTGCAGTATTTGATGCCGTACTACCGCTGTTGAATTCATTTGCACGTATTCCAGTATGCGGCTTAATCGCCAACTATAACGCGACAGGATTACCGGAAGGACCAGATCGCTCATCAATACTTTCACGTGCGATATTGACCCGCCGCCTGAAGATACAAGGATTTATTAATTCAGATTATGCCCCACGTCATAACGCGTTTTTTAGCGAAATGAGCGGCTGGTTAAAAACTGGAAAAATTAAATATCGCGAGGAGTTCGTTGACGGCCTGGAGAATGCACCGCAAGCGTTTATCGGTCTTCTAGAAGGTAAAAATTTCGGCAAATTAATCATCAAGGTTGCCGAATAAAATCCTGCCTTAGTTGAGGTCAGCGTGACCGCGTTCACCCTTGCCAAGAATGTCTGTTAATAACAAAAAACGCTCGCGAACCGGAACAACCGGAGCGCGAGCGTTTTTGCTGTCATTAACTTTCAAATTTCCCATTAGGCAAATCGCGATGAAAGCACCGCGCTGCTGACTGACTTTGCTTAAGCCCTGATTTATTTAGTTCCGAATATCCGGTCCCCTGCATCACCCAAGCCAGGAACAATATACGCATGCTCATCAAGGTGTGAATCCAGACTGGCCACATATAATTTAACGTGTGGATGCGCATCCTGAAATACTTGCACGCCTTCTGGTGCGGCAACCAGCGCTAGAAAAATAATTTGCGCATCGGTCACACCACGTTGCTTAAGTACATTGACTGCGTACACGGCTGAGTTGCCTGTCGCCACCATCGGGTCACAAAGAATAAACGTGCGCTCAGCCAAATCCGGCAAACGCACAAGATACTCAACCGGTTCCAGCGTGGCAGGATCGCGGTAGACGCCAATATGTCCCACGCGGGCAGATGGCACCAAATCCAACAAGCCATCACTCATACCAATACCTGCACGCAGAACTGGCACCACGGCAAGCTTACGTCCGGCAATTACCGGCGCATCCATAGGTTGAATAGGCGTTTCAATACGCTGTGTCGTCAACGGCAAATCCCGCGTGATCTCATATCCCATCAATTGGGTAATTTCACGCAACAACTGGCGGAAAGTACGCGTCGACGTATCCTTACTACGCATATGGGTCAGCTTGTGCTGAATCAACGGATGATTAAGGATAAACAGATTGGGGAAACGCGGGTCGCTGAGCATAAGAATGAGACGAAAAATGATCGGTTGAGGTGAGCGAAACAAGGCAACGTATCTGTCAACAAGTGCCGCCGTATTTTCAGGCGGCGCTTATGAAACTCTCATGCACCTTTTGGAAAGTTTTATGCGACTCTTTAACGGCACCATCGAGGCCCATGCACAGTATGACAACCACCAGCAAACACCAACTACTGCGTGATGGATGCCGAGTTTTTTTCAGGTGCGACTAAAGTCAGCAAAGCTAAAATTTGCTCCAACTCATGGCGTACTTCGATCAGGTTAATTTTATTCTGTGCAGCTTCCGCGGCGGCGGCCATAGAATCTTTTTCTGCCTGCGCCATCCTGCCATCGAGTTTGTTACGCGCACCGCTAATGGTGAAACCTTGCTCATATAACAGTTCGCGGATACGCCGAATCAACAATACTTCATGATGTTGATAATAACGACGATTACCGCGCCGCTTAACCGGCTTCAATTGCGTAAATTCCTGCTCCCAATAACGCAAAACGTGCGGTTTTACGCCACAAAGTTCACTTACTTCACCAATAGTGAAATAGCGCTTTGCAGGAATAGGCGGCAAGACGATAACCTCAGATTTACTAATACGATCATTCATGAATTAGCTTAAAGAACGAGGGAAAAAGGTTGTTGCGAAGTCGCTTCGACCATGCCTTTAAGCTTCTGACTGGCATGAAAAGTGACGACACGACGCGCGGAAATAGGAATCTCTTCACCGGTTTTAGGGTTACGACCAGGTCTTTGTGGCTTGTCACGTAATTGAAAATTACCGAAGCCTGATAACTTAACCGCTTCGCCGCGTTCCAACGCATTCCGCATTTCATCAAAAAAAGTTTCGACCATATCTTTGGCTTCACGCTTGTTAAGGCCAACTTGTTCAAATAAAAGCTCCGCCAACTCGGCTTTTGTTAATGTCGGTAAATCTTTTTCAGCCTGCGAGCGCGCTTGTGCCTCGCGCATCGCCCGATTCAGATCAGCGTCCAATACCGATTCAAACTCAACTGCCTGCATATCGCTCATTCTGCGTTCATTCCGTTGTTCTCACCCTGTTTTGCGATTCGCCACGTCAAAAAAACGAGCATTCTACTTATGCGACTTTTCAGCACGAACAGCTTCGTCATAGCGCCTCTCAGTCACGCACCTGGAGCTTGCTTTAAAGCATAACCTTATTTTCCAACCATAAAGATTAACTTTAAGGTTGGCTCAAAGCTGGCATGAAAAAACCTACCAACGACACTTACTACTGGCACAAACTTCACGTCAAAATGTCAGCCTACCAAATGTGTATTACCTGACAGGTTTTATGTTTTTTAACAATCCAGCGTTTGCTTAACTGCGCAATTTCGCGCCGTCAATCTTTCCAATTGCCGCAATCAAAGCGGTCATGGCAGCATCAACGGTATCGTCTTGAAGGGTGTTTTCAGTATCTTGCAAGGTAAACCGGAAAGCAAGACTTTTTTCGTCATTTTCTAATCCCTTGCCATGATATTCATCAAATAAAACAAAGGCTTGCAGAATTCGACAGGCGTTGTTAGTACTCTTTTCGGTGGCAAAAATATCCAGCAAATCTTGCGCGGGAACACCTTGATTGACGACCACCGCGAGGTCCCGTACCACTGCCGGGAATTTAGAAATGTCGACGTACTTGGGAACTTCGCGTTGCTGTAAAGCCTCTACCGTAATCTCAAATACAACTGCCGCCAGCGGAAGGTCATATTTCTGCTGCAAGCGCGGATGCAGCTCACCAATGAATCCAACGGCCTTGCCGTTCAACATGACCTGTGCCGAGCGGCCAGGATGCAAGGCCGGATGATCAATCTTAGCGAAGCGCAATATTGCCGGAGCGAATAAGGCCTCGAGATCTGCCTTTACATCATAAAAATCGACGACGCGGCTAACCTGTCCCCATTGCTCTTCAGCGTAGGGACCGTACGCCAGACCTGCGACATGTTTCGGTTGATCGAACCCTGCGACTGCTAACGCGCCGTCCTGGCTATCTACGTTACGCAAAAATACGGTACCAGATTCAAAAATACGGATGCGACTCACTTTACGGTTCAAGTTGTATTTCACATTTGCGACCAAACTGGCGATCAATGAAGAACGCATCACGCTCATCTGACTAGCGATAGGATTGATCAGTTTGATTGGTTGCACGTTAGCCGCAAAGTCAACTTCCCAGGCTTCTTCGACAAAGCTAAAGTTAATCACTTCCTGATAGTCCAGCGCGGCTAGCTTATGGCTGATTGCGAACAAAGAGCGCGTATTTTCAGGCGCAATAAACATTTCATTCGGCGCAACCGGCGGCAATGCAGGTATATTTTCAAAACCGTACACGCGCACGATCTCTTCGATCAGGTCTTCTTCAATTTCGATATCGAAACGGTAGGACGGCGGTGTAACCGAAAAAATACCCGGCTCTTGCGTAAACGTCAGATTAAGGCGTGTAAAAATATCCGCTATCAGTGCATCGGTCAGCGGCACACCAATCACCTTCACAGCGCGAGCGGTGCGAACGGTGACGGGCAAGCGTAACGGCAAGTTAATTTTTTGGTCGTCAACAGGACCGACTTTGGTATCGCCGTTGCCGCAAATTTCGATGAGCAACGCTGTGATCCGTTCGATATGTTCAACCGTGGTCGCAAAATCAACGCCCCGTTCAAAACGATGCCCGGCATCTGTGGAAAAATTAAACCGGCGTGCGCGTCCCTGAATCGCTTGCGGAAACCAAAACGCTGCTTCGAGATAAATGTTCTGCGTCTCCAACGAAACAGCGGTCGCGTCACCACCCATGATACCGGCCAGCGATTCGATTTGCTGTTCGTCTGCAATAACGCCAATCCACTCATCAACACTAACGGTATTGCCGTTTAACAGCTTGAGTGACTCACCCGTTTTTCCCCAACGTACATCAAGACTGCCATGGATTTTATCCAGATCAAACACGTGGGTCGGACGACCGAGTTCCAGCATTACATAATTGGAGATATCCACCAGTGCCGATATCGAGCGTTGACCGCTGCGTTCCAGACGTTGCTTCATCCATTGCGGCGTCGCAGCCCTGGCATTCAAACCGCGAATAACGCGGCCCGAAAAACGGCCGCATAAATCTGGTGCCGAAATAGTGACCGGCAATACTTCTGAAATATTGGCGCTTACTGCCTGGTAAGCTGGATGCTTAAGTTCGGTGCCGGTTAATGCAGACACTTCGCGCGCCACGCCCAATACGGAAAGGCAATCGGCCTTATTCGGCGTCAGTTTAATCGTGAATTTCAGATCATTCAGCTCATAATAATCACGAAAATTCATTCCTACTGAAGCATCGCCGGGCAATTCCAGCAGACCTTCGTTTTCTTCGGATAATTTCAGTTCACGGGCCGAACACAACATGCCGTGCGATTCAACTCCACGCAACTCGCCCACTTTGATTTCAAAAGGTTTGCCGTCAGCACCCGGCGGCAGCATGGCTCCCGGCATCGCGCACGGCACTTTAAGGCCAGCGCGAACGTTCGATGCGCCGCACACGATTGTCAACGCAGTGCCGGTTCCAACATCGACCTGACACACATTGAGTCGGTCTGCGTTCGGATGTTTGGCGATCTCTAACACGTGGCCAACCACGACATTCGTGAACGGCGGCGCAACCGGCGCGACCTCTTCTACTTCGAGGCCTGACATCGTCAGCAAGTGGGATAATTCGTCCGAAGTCATGCTCGGATCGACCATTGTACGCAGCCAGCTTTCAGAGAATTGCATAGTAAACCTTCAAAAACCTTTCATCATGGAAGACTCGGATCAGCTTGCTCGCCATGAAGGCGGCACATAGCATCCGAGACGTCTTGGGCGAGCGCGATTTCTAATTAAATTGCTTTAAAAAGCGCAAATCGCCTTCGTAAAATAGACGCAAGTCGCTGATCCCGTAACGCAACATTGTCAAGCGCTCGAGACCTGAGCCGAACGCAAAACCGATAAACTGCTCAGGGTCAAGACCCATATTGCGCACAACGCTCGGGTGAACCTGACCTGCACCGGACACTTCTAACCAACGCCCTTTTAGTGGGCCACTGCCAAATGCGATATCGATTTCGGCCGATGGTTCGGTGAAAGGAAAATAAGAAGGTCGGAAGCGGACTTGTAAATCGTCAGTTTCGAAAAACGCTTTGACGAAATTCAGGTACACACCCTTGAGGTCGGCAAAACTGATATCTTCAGCGATCCACAAACCTTCAACCTGATGAAACATCGGCGAATGGGTAGCATCACTGTCCACACGATAAGTGCGACCGGGTGCGATTACTTTGATCGGTGGCTTGTTCATGCGCGCATAGCGTACCTGCATCGGACTGGTATGCGTACGCAATAGCAACGGCTTGCCTTGTGTGTCATTGCCTTCGATGTAGAAGGTATCCTGCATTGAGCGCGCAGGATGATTTTCCGGGCTATTCAATGCGGTAAAGTTAGTCCAATCTGTTTCGATTTCGGGACCGTCGGCCACATCAAAACCAATCGACCGGAAAATTTCTTCAACCCGTTCCCAGGTCCGCATCACGGGATGAATTCCGCCAACGCCACGACCACGACCAGGCAAAGTCACGTCAATTGCCTCGGCATTCAAACGGACTTGCATCTGCGCGTCTGCCAGCGCATCACGGCGCGCGGTCAGCGCGTTCTCGATCTGCTGTTTGGCGACATTGATCACGGCACCTTGCACTTTACGTTCGTCCGGTCCGAGCTTGCCCAGACCTTTCATTTGCTCGGTAATTTGACCGGTTTTGCCAAGATATTTGGCTTTGGCGTTTTCCAGCGCAGCCGCATCAATTGCGGCAATAAAATCAGCCTGGGCTTGCGTTACAAGTTGTTCTAGGGAGTTCATGCAGTTTTTCCTGCTCCAATGGGAAGCCGAAAAATTCCAATAAGCATTAGTAATGAAGGGGAGAAATTAAAAAAGTGTTTAAATAACGGCGTTATCCGCATCCACTGCGTTACACCTATCGTCCAATTGCCAAGGGCATCCAGGCGGCGTAACAACACACTTTTAATCTATCCACACTCTCATTTCCAAAGCAAACAGGAACAAGAAACCATTAAAAATTCAGCAAAGACAAACGAATGAAATCGTATTCGATACAGAATAAAATGGCAGTTAAAAAACACAAACGGGGCATAAGGTATACACCTCTGCCCCGCTCGGGATTGCGCATGCTTCATAAATTAAAGTTACCTGAGGTGACCTCAACTCAGCTGCACTAGCAAAACTACGTCGTTAATTACGCAGCGATGATGGCTTTAACTTGATTGACAATCGCAGCAAACGCTGGCTTGTCCATCACTGCCATATCGGCCAGGACTTTACGGTCCAGTTCGATAGAGGCACGTTTCAGACCATTCATGAATACGCTGTATGTAACGCCATGCTCACGAGAAGCGGCGTTAATACGGGCGATCCACAATGCACGGAAGACGCGCTTCTTGTTACGACGATCGCGATACGCGTATTGACCAGCGCGCATAACTGCTTGCTTGGCAACACGGTAAACTTTACTGCGGCGACCGCGGTAACCCTTAGCAAGGGCTAGAACTTTTTTATGACGGGCACGAGCTGTAACCCCACGTTTTACTCTAGGCATAGTAACTCCTTAATAGTGTGAGGTTATGAGTTCGGCAACATTGCGCGGACGGATACCATGTTTGTTTCATGGACACCGACTGAACCACGCAAATTACGTTTGGTCTTGGTTGTTTTTTTGGTCAGGATGTGACGTTTGAACGCTTGACCGCGCTTAACAGTTCCACCCGGACGGACGCGAAAGCGCTTCTTAGCACCGCTTTTCGTTTTCATTTTTGGCATGATTCTATCTGTCCTTAAGGACAGCTCCTTTTTTAACATGATTGTAGGTGGCAACAATCGTTGCACTTGTATGCCTACTCTCACTTGTTTAAACCTGACCACCCAATTCCGTGACCAGATTTTGCAACGGAATCAAGTCCGTTGCTTTTGGATCGGGCGGGCGATAAATCGGTCACCTGATCACAAAATTTGAAAAGAAATGCAATCAACGGAGTCATCCGAATCATTCACTCCTTCTTTGTATTATTTCTTTTTCTTAGGGCCAATGATCATGATCATCTGGCGCCCTTCCATCTTAGGCCACTGCTCAACTTGTCCGAACGGCTCAAGATCAGATTTAAGGCGTTCCAACATGCGCACACCGATATCCTGGTGGGCCATTTCACGACCGCGAAAACGCAAGGTGATTTTGGTTTTATCGCCGTCTTCAAGAAACTTGGTCAAATTGCGCAGTTTGATGCCGTAATCGCCATCATCGGTACCCGGACGGAATTTAACTTCCTTGACCAGAATAACCTTCTGTTTCAATTTGGCTTCGTGGGCTTTCTTCTGTTCCTGGTATTTAAACTTACCATAGTCCATCAGACGCGCAACGGGAGGCTGAGCAGTCGGCGCAATTTCCACCAGATCTACGTTAGCTTCTTCAGCCAGACGAAAGGCTTCCGCCAACGAAACGATACCGAGCGGTTCGTTTTCGACGCCGCTTAGACGCAATTCAGGTGCTGTTACTTCACCATTTATGCGATGTGACTTGTCCGTAGCTATTGCAGTTTCCTTTAAAAATCAAATAGATAAGCCGTGCTTCCACGCTTTGGGTTTTCCGTTCAGGCTTTGGTTTCGACCTCAATTTTAAGGCGTTCTACCAATGCGTCAATTGACATGACACCTAAATCGACATTACCCCGCGCACGCACGGCCACTGTATTTGCATCACGCTCCTTATCACCAATAACGAGGATATAGGGCGGTTTTTGCAAAGAATGCTGGCGTATTTTATAGGTAATCTTCTCATTACGCAAATCTGCCTCTACTCTAAATCCTTGTTTCTTCAGCGTTTGTGCAACACTTTGCACGTATTCCGACTGTGCATCCGAGATATTCAAAATAACAACCTGAACCGGTGCCAGCCATAAAGGCATCGCGCCAGCGTGGTTTTCAATCAAAATACCAATGAAACGCTCCAACGAACCTACAATCGCCCGATGCAACATGACCGGAACCTTGCGATTGTTATCTTCTGTCACATATTCCGCGCCCAAACGACCAGGCATTGAGAAATCGACCTGCATCGTGCCACATTGCCATGAGCGACCAATAGAGTCTTTCAGATGATATTCAATCTTCGGACCATAAAACGCACCCTCACCCGGCAATTCCTCCCAAGTGGTTCCTGACGCACGCAGAGCGTCGCGTAGTGCGTCCTCAGCCTTGTCCCACACATCATCTTCACCGACGCGTTTTTCCGGTCGCAGGGCTAGTTTGACCGCGACTTCGGTAAAACCGAATCGATCATAGACTTCACGTACCACTTTATCAAAAGCCGCAACTTCGCTCTGGACCTGATCTTCGGTACAGAAAATATGACCATCATCTTGCGTAAAGCCGCGCACACGCATCATGCCGTGCAAAGCGCCGGACGGTTCGTTGCGATGGCATTGACCAAACTCGCCAAAGCGCAGCGGCAAATCGCGATAGCTATGCAGTGTAGAGTTAAATATTTCGACATGGCCCGGGCAGTTCATCGGCTTCAGCGCATAGCTGCGATTTTCCGATTCAGTTGTGAACATATTGTCACGGTAATTTTCCCAGTGCCCGGTTCTTTCCCACAACGAACGATCCAGAATCTGTGGTGCCTTTACTTCCTGATAACCATTATCTTGATAGACACGGCGCATGAACTGCTCAACTTGTTGCCAGATAGTCCATCCTTTTGGATGCCAGAAAATCAAACCTGGCGCCTCTTCCTGCATATGGAATAAATCTAAAGCGCGGCCTAGTTTGCGGTGATCGCGCTTTTCTGCCTCTTCCAGCATGTGCAAATAGGCTTCCTGATCTTCTTTTTTAGTCCACGCAGTGCCGTATACCCGTTGCAGCATTTCATTTTTAGCATCACCACGCCAGTAAGCGCCCGCTAACTTCATCAATTTGAAGACTTTTAGCTTGCCGGTAGAAGGTACGTGCGGACCGCGGCACAAGTCGGTGAACGACCCTTCGGTATAGAGCGAAACCTCTTGATCAGCCGGAATTGATTCGATCAACTCAGCCTTATACGCCTCACCAATTGACTTGAAGTAAGCGACCGCTTCGTCACGTGGCAATACCCGGCGTGTCACTGGCTCGTCTTTTTTTGCCAGTTCTGCCATTTTCTTTTCGATGACAACCAAGTCTTCCGGAGTGAACGGGCGTTTATATGCGAAGTCGTAATAGAAGCCATTTTCAATCACCGGACCAATAGTCACTTGCGCGTCGGGGAATAACTCTTTGACTGCATAGGCCAACAGATGGGCGGTCGAATGGCGAATCACATCAAGGCCCTCGGCATCTTTGTCGGTAATGATGGCCAAGGCGACGTCGCGCTCAATCAGATATGAGGTATCAACGACGACGCCATCGACTTTACCTGCTAACGCGGCTTTTGCCAGGCCTGTACCAATACTTGCGGCCACTTGGGCGACTGTCAGTGGCGCATCGAATTGACGCTGTGAACCATCGGGAAGTGTAACTGATACCATTTTGAACTCCATATCGATCATCGCTCTACATTCAGCGATGCCATATTAAATAAAATAAATTGATGAATAATGGTCAAAAATGCAGACGAAAAAAAACGCGGACCAGCCGCGCTTTCTCAACAATGAAAAAGACCTCGACTAGTGTCGCGCGCAGATTGCGGTGGTAGTTCGCGGTGTCATAACCAGGATGCCTTTCTCGCTCTTACAGATATTGTTTCGTGTTTTGACTGCTGTGATGGTCTAAAGCCTGCAGATTGACGGATGATACCAGAAAACCACCGCAATATGGGTAGCTGCGCATCAGCCGTCCAACGAGCGATAAGCGGCGGACGTATCGTTTTAGTCGACTATTTGCCGTTTAAGCCCCATCTGCGATGTAGAGCGAGCCAATGGTAAATCACCCACTTAACGACTTATCAAGTTTACACCTTTATTTTGGCACGTTACTCGCCACGACTGATTTGGCGTCATCTGTCCGATTCCACCAACCGCCTCCCAATGCCTGAAATAACGCTGCGGTGTCAGCAAAACGGGCCGCTTGCGCCTGCGCCAGATTGATAATCGCTTGCTGATAGATTAGCTGCGCGGTCAACAGCGTTTGCGGACTGGTTGCGCCTAGTTGCACTGATTTTCGAGAAATTTCCAGACTTTGCGCTGCCGCCCGTTCTGCCGCCAATTGCGCTTTAAGCGTTTGGGCGTCATATTGAAGCGCGCGCAAACTATCGGCAACATTTTGAAAAGCAAGAATCACAGTACTACGATATTGCGCAGCAGCTTGCTCAAACAGCGCCTCAGAGGCCCGCTTTTTATGGAGCAGCGCGCCGCCCGAAAACAACGGTTGCGTCAGTCCTCCGGCTAATCCCCAAAATCCGGTTCCACCCGTAAATAAATTACCGAGCTGACTTGCCGAACTCCCGATATTGGCACTCAACGTTATTTGCGGCAGCATATTTGCTGTCGCCACGCCTACCGCCGCTGACGCCGCATGCAACTGCTCCTCTGCAGCACGCACGTCTGGTCGTTGCCGTACCAGATTTGATGGCAGACTCACTGGCAATTGCTGAGGCAAACTTAATTGTGACAAAACGAATTTTTCATCCAATTCATCACTTGGGAAGCGCCCCGCCAACGCAGTCAATCGATCACGTTGCTGAGACAATGCATTTTGTAAAGGAGGCAAAGTAGCCTGCGTCTGCGCCAGTGCCGCATTTTGGATAGATACGTCAGCCAGCGCCACATCACCCAGTTTGTACTGACGTTGCAATAAATCCAGCAATTTAGTCTGCATGCGGATGACGTACTGGGCCGCAGCGATTTGCGCCCGTAAGGACGCCTCCTGAACAGCTGCTGCGACCACATTTGAAGTCAGCGTCAAATAAGCCGCTTCGAGCTGAAAGCGTTGCTGTGCCGCCTGTGCTTGCAAGTTTTCGACCTGACGCCGATTACCGCCAAAAACATCCAGGTTGTAAGACACATTGAGCTGTGCCGTATGCAGATTAAAGACCGACGTTTCCGACTGAATCGGCGTCGTCGGCACCTTCTGACGCGTCGGCGTGAAGCTCGCATCAACAGTCGGGAAAAAGCTTCCACGCTGCGCCGCGACTTGCTCTTCCGCCGCCCGCAAAGCAGCTTGCGCCGACTGCAAATCCGGGCTGGCCTTCAATGCCTGTGCAATCACCGTATTTAAGGGCGCTGACTGAAATAACGTCCACCATTGCGCCGGAATATCCATACCGGCTACAAATTGCTGTTCGGTCCCACCCATTGTCTCGGCAGAAACGGTTTTAGTTTGTAAAGGCTCTTTGGAATAGCCTTGCACCGATGGTGCGTCGGGCTGCCTAAAGTCAGGGCCAACTGCGCAACCGGCCAACACCATGGCGACTGCCAATAACGGAGGACTTGCGAGAGACTGCAACGTACATTTTTTCATGATTTAACCTATTCAATCTTTGACCTACTCTGGATCGCCGATCTCATTTTTTAATCGACTAGCGGCCATCGGGCGTCGGACTTACCCCTTTACGCCGTTCTATCCAACGCTCTAGAGCGAAATAGAATGTGGGCAAAATAAACAGTGTCAACAGCGTCGCGACCACCAATCCACCCACAACGACCGTGGCCAGGCCGCGCTGTACATCGGTGCCGACACCGGTTGCCAGCGCGGCTGGCAACATGCCAACCGACGCTACGGTTGCAGTCATAAGCACCGGGCGGAAACGTTCAGAGGCGCCCGCCAAAACCGCCTCCATTAACATCACACCTTGTTGTCGCACCCGATTGATGTTGGATACCATGATGATGCCGTTTTGTACCGCAACACCAAATAGAGCGATGAAGCCGACGCCGGTCGCAACGTTAATAGTATTGCCAGTGACACGCAATGCGATCAGGCCGCCCAGTGCGGCCAGCGGCACTACACCCAGAATGAGCATGGCTTGGCGCAATTTGCCAAATCCGGCATATAAAATAAGCGCCATCAAACCCAGTACCAGACCGAAGACCACAATCAGACGTGCTTGCGCCCGCTCCTGATTTTCAAACTGGCCGGCCCATTCCAAACGATATTTGGAATGATCAAACTGCACATCGCTAGCGACCCTGGCTTGCGCATCTTTATAATAGGAAAGCAAATCCCGATCTGCGTAATCAAGTCGTACGGTTAACTGCCTGTGCGTACTTTCATGCGTAATCGTACTTTCGCCAGTTCCAGCCCGAATATGCGCTAATTGAGAAAGCGGAATGCGCGCGCCGCTGGATGCCGTAAGGAGCAAATTTCCCAGCGCCTCGGGACCATTCCGACTATCCTTGGGGAACCGAACCGTCACGTTATAGATACGATCGGCAACATACATCTGCGTCACCGGCGCGCCTCCGATACCGGTCTGTATCAAGTTAGAAATATCGGCAATATTGATACCGAGACGGGCAGCGGCAGCCCGATCAATATCAATCACCATCTGTGGGATCGGTGGTTCCTGAAAAATCGATACGTCAGCACTTCCTCGTACGCCGTGCAGAACGTCAACAATGTTATTGCCGATGCGACGCAACTCTTTGAAATCTTCACCATAGATGCGAATCACCAACGGACTATGCGCGCCACCCACCGCGTCATTAACGCCGTCACTAATCGGCTGACTAATACCGATAGAAAAGCCAGGCAGCTGCACTAGCCGTGCGTTGAGACGTCGAACAAAATCGGCCTTATTTTCTCCAGGAGGCCAGGTGTTATATGGTTTCAACCCCACCGGCACTTCCATATGCGACGGCGTCCATGGATCCGTACCGTCATCACTACGACCAAGCTGCGTGACGACATAAGAAACTTCAGGGAACGATAGCAGCGTACGCCTTAATTCGGCCGCCATTTCGCTGCCTTTTTCCAGCGACAATCCAGATGGCATCTGGACTTGCAACCAAAGCGTCCCTTCATCCAGCTGCGGCATGAACTCGCGCCCGGTAACAGCACCTAAAGCAATCACACCGACCAATGCCACCACACCAATCACATACGCAATCGATGGATTGTTCAACATACCACCAAGTGTATTTCGATAACCTGTACTTAACCATTCGAGGGGCTTGTTATGAAATATTTTGCGTGGCTTTCGCAACGCCATATAGGCCAATCCAGGCACCAGAACGATGCTACAAATAAGCGCACCGATCAGCGCGTAGCTGACGGTGAACGCCATTGGTGATAACAGCTTTCCTTCAGCACGTTCAAACGCGAACAACGGCAAATACGCACTAATAATAATCAACGTCGCAAAGAAAATCGGCTTGATCACTTCGGTGGTCGCTGCACGAACTTCTATCTCGGTTAGCTCTTCAGTTGGCTTGGCCTCGCGCCGCCGCAAAATCGCTTCCGTCACAACAATTGCACCATCCACAATGATGCCAAAATCGATTGCGCCCAACGAGAATAAATTCGCTGGCATTTTGGTCAAATACATCATAATGAAAACAGCTACCAACGCCAGCGGAATCGTCACCGCTGCAACCAGCGCACTACGCGGACTACCAAGAAACAAAATCAGCACGATACATACAAGGCCAATTCCCTCCAGCACCGTGTGGCTGACTTTATGGACGGTCAGTTGAATCAGTTCATCGCGATCAATATAAGGAACAATTCGCACCCCTTGCGGCGCCAATTGTTTCTGTAACTGTGCCACTTTTGCATGCACATCCTTGATCACTTCGGACGCATTTTGATATTTCAATAGCTTGACGATGCCTTCAATCGTATCGGGATTGTTGTCCTTGCCAAGAATTCCCTGACGTTCTTGATGACTGTATTGCAGTTTGCCGAGATCACGCACCAAAACCGGCACACCGCTGACTTGCTTGACCACGACATTGCCAAGGTCCGTCAAGCTGCGCATCATCCCCAGTCCACGTACGACATAACCCTGCTCACCACGGGAAATACGACTGCCGCCTGCGTTGGCGTTATTGTTATTGATCGCAGTGGTCACGTCCGGTAGCGAAACGCCAAAGCGCTGCAATTGATTTTGATCAATCTCAAGCTGATATTCCATCGTCATGCCGCCAAAATTGCCCACATCCGCAATACCTGGAATCTGCCGTAATTCGGGGATGACGATCCAGCGCTGAATCTCTGACAGTTCCATCAAATTCTTGCTATCAGACTCAAGCGTGTAGCGATAAATTTCGCCCGAAGGACCGCTGACCGAATCCAGAGTTGGTGTAATCCCTGTTGGCATTGTTACCAGCGCGATGCGCTCAGTGACGCGCTGACGCTCCCAGTAATCTTCAGCACCATCTTTAAACGTCAGTGTAATCAGGGATAAGCCAAATGTGCTGGACGAGCGTATATGTACCAAACCAGGCGTGCCGCTCAATTGACGTTCTAGCGGTATCGTGATCTGTTGCTCAATTTCTTCCGCAGCCAGACCGGGCGCCTGGGTCGTCACCTGTGCGGAGACATCGGACAGTTCAGGATAAGCTTCTACCGCCATACGGGTCCACGAATAATAGCCAAACAGCGCCACCAAAATCGTCACCAGAATCACTGCATAGCGCTTTTGCAGGCAATAGCGGACGACGTTATTAATCATTAAGAAGCACTCCGCCCTTAGTCACAACCCGATCCCCGACGTTGAGGCCGGCTTGAATACGGACGCTGCTGTTTGCTTCACTACCCAGTTCAACCTTGTGCCTTACAAACTTCCACGGTGTCGTCTCGACGAAAACGGTAGTGTCATCGTTATTCATGAGTAATGCCGAAGTTGGCACTACTGGCGCGGATGTTTGAGCGACGGCGAACGACACCCTTGCAAACATGTTTGGCTTTAATTTTCCATCGGCATTAGGCATGCTGATACGCACCAACGCACGACGTGTATCCGGTTGCAAAACATCGCTGATAAAACTGACGCTGCCTTTAAATGGCATATCAGCATAAGCTGGCAAATGGATCGCCACTTGCTGTCCGGTCTTGATGGATGACACTAAATTTTCAGGCACATTGGCAGTAATCCAGACGTTATCCAGATTCGCTATCGTCATCATCGACGCGGTTGGATCATTGACGCTTTGACCGACGCCGATTGACAATGCCGTGATACTGCCGGAAGTAGGCGCGACGATATTGAGGCGGCGTCCATTGCTATCTGCGCTTACCACACCCAAGGATTTCAACCGCGTATCAGCGCGAGTAAACTCAGCCTGCGCCTGAATGCTTGCGCTTTCAGCTTGCTCCAAATCCTTCGCCGCGCCTGCGCCAGCGTCTTGAACGCCGCGCTGGCGATCAACGATCTTCTTCGCCAGCTGCAAAGTATCGCGGGTCTTCTGTTGGTCCGACGCTGCTTGCGCAAAATCACCCGACGTCATCACCAGCAACAGCTGTCCTTTTTTGACATGATCGCCAAGGCCAACCTTTAGCTCCAACACTTTTCCCGCAACCGGTGGCACGATATTGATGGTCCGGGAAGGATCGGCTTCTACTTGCGCTGGCAATTCCAGAGCATGTGTGGTATCCATTGCCGCAACCAATTGCACGGTAAGACGGTCACGCAGCGGCGAATGCAAAGGAACTAAAATCTGATCGCCTTTTCTAATCAAATTAGGGATTGGCTCAGCGTTGGCATCTGCTGCATGGATAACACCTTTACTGCTTGACGTAATCCAAACGATTCCGGCAATAGCGAGGACACCGATTGCGAGAATACAAACATTTTTTTTTCTAGGCAGGATAGACTTTTGCATGATGGTACTTATAGTAAGAATCGTTGTTCGCTGATCGGGCTGATCTTCCCAACATCAATGTAATTCTGTTGCATTCGTCGCTTTATCAGGTGTTGTAAAAAGAATGCGACATCAATGTATGGCTTCAGGGCTTGGAGGGTTGATCAACTCTCGTGGCGGGAACCTTGCTGATCAAGGCAGATTTCAAAACGTCGGCCTGTCCGGTGTGCTGATCGACGATTTCAAAAACAATTTTTTCACTATTGAAAAATTGGTATAACTGCTCTTTAACATACGTATTTTTGTCACCAGTAACATCTAATGACAAAGATGAAGCCGCTTGTAGATTGGAACTTACAGTGTGCGTACCGGAGCTGGTTTCCATCACCAGGTAGGTCATCGGAGCCAAATTGGCGATCCATTTACCATCCAAAAAAATCTCAGTCTTTTGTTTCGGCTCCATTGTTCCGGGCCGTATCAGATAAATTTTCCCTAAGCCGTTAGTCGGTGCCACAAACTGCTTAGCGTCGGCATCTTCACCTGACGTTGCAAGCGGCACGGTCACGCATTCAATCTGGTGCAGAAACCGTCGACACGGCACCAGCGCATCCTGTGCGTTTGCCGAAGATATCGTCATGCCCAGCGCTAGCAGGATGTAAATAAATAGGATGCGAGTGGAATAAGTCATTGAGTCGGAACTAGCGCCAGTAAGTAATATGGCACAGGGAACCTAACTAATTGACAGGATTCCTTGCGATTCCAGAAGGAACTACTACAGAATAACCACCGATCCTGTCAATAACCTGAAGGAAACCTGACAAAATCCTGACAAACAAAAGATAAGCGATCAATTGATGGTAAGAGACTAAATAGAACGCGGACGGAATGCAGATGCCAACATCGCAATCGAAGCAAAGCCATCCAGATGACCGCTGCCAATATGGATGATTGTGGGGCGACAGACCTGCAATTAGAGCAGCAATTTAGACTGCAACTAAGACTGCAACTAAGACTGCAACTTAGTGGGAGTGCCAAGAATAGGAAAGGGGAAAAGCACTGAGAATATGGTGCCGCATGTCGGTCCGGGTTCCACGGTGATTCTGGCCCCATGGTCTTTGGTAATATCGCGCACAATCGCTAATCCCAGGCCATTGCCAGCAATATTGTCATCAATACGATAAAAGCGCGTAAAGATTAACTCTTGCTCCGAGGCGGCGATGCCGGGCCCCGAATCCTCTACCGAGAAAATGCCGCCATCGTTGCCTTGTATCGTATTAACAGTGACAGTGCCGTTGCCAGGTGAGTAGCGGATCGCATTATCGATCAGGTTATCGATCAGATCACGTAATAGAAATGGATCTCCCATTACACGGGTTTTATGCAGATTAAAACCGATGTCGATAGCCTTTTTATCGGCTTCTTCGACGAAATGCTGAATCGACTCTTCCACCAGTTTATTTAATTCAATGACTTCCAGCCGTTCTTTTTCAAATTTTGTCGGCTCCGCTCTTGCCAAGGCTAACAACTGATTAGTCTGGCGGATCATCCGCTCGGTCGACGATGCCATGAGTTTGATCGAATGCGCGGTTTCCGGTTCGCTAGCGTTCTTTTGTAGTAACCATTCCAATTGCGTTCTGAATCCAGCCAACGGGGTTCGTAACTGGTGCGCGACATTTGCCAGAAAATGTTGCTGTCGCTGAGCGCCGTTTTGCACCTTGTTGAGCAAACCGTTGATAGCCGTCACTACTGGCCCAAGTTCCAGCGGCACATTGTTTTCATCCAACGCGGATAAATCGTCGTGGCTACGTAAATTCAAATCCAGCTGCATTTTTTTCAGCGGCAACAAGCCTTTGCTCACAGCAAACCAGATCGTCGCAATCAACATAATCGCTAATAGCGCCTCCAGTATAGAGAGCGCAAAAAAAATGACGGATCGAATATGGTTACGCTTACGTAGCGTTTCTGCGACGCCGATAAATACCTGCTGGCGCCCAACCGTCGTCTGGAGTGCCACTATTCGCACCGGCTCACCGCGCATTTGACCTTCATAGGGCGTAGGCTCGTTTAATGCTTTTTGCTGCGGCAGCGCCGGAAAATCCGCATCACCAGCGAGCAACTTCCCATCTTGGCTTCGCACCACCAAATAAATGGCGTCAAAGTGATCGACTCGCAATACTTGCTCAGCCTGTTGCGACAACGTGCTTTCTACCTGGCCATTCTTTTCCTGCAAACGGGGAACCATGGCCCAGCCAGCATCTGCCAGACTTTGATCGAAGGCAATTTGTGCAGGTACCCAAGCCAGCCAATAACTAAGGCCAGCGCCAACAAAATTCACAATGAGGAGCGGCACAATTAGCCACATCAGCAGGTTGATCCGAATACTGTTCATAGCTCGACTTTTTCCAGCATGTAACCGAATCCTCGTATAGTACGAATTTCAATTCCGGCATCCGCAATTTTCAGTCGAATACGCGAGATATAAACTTCCACCGCATTAAGGGTCAGTTCCGCACCCCAAGGTAAAATCGCATCAATGATCTGTTGCCGCGACACCACGCGGGACGCTTGTTGCAGCAGATATTCAAGGACTGCCCATTCACGTACCGAGAGTTCAATCGACTTACCATTGATTTTTGCTCTGCGGGACGACGTATTGAGTGAGAGTCCACCCAAATGCATCTCCAGCGGCTGTGGCGCGCTGCGTCGCAATAAAGCCCTTACCCGTGCCACCAATTCCTGTGTCGCAAATGGCTTCACCAGATAGTCGTCGGCCCCAATCTCCAGACCGTAGACCCGATCCTGGACGGAGTCGCGTGCGGTCAGCAACAACACGGGAATATGGCTGCCACGGGCGCGCAAGCGACGGACGACTTCAAAACCATCCATACCCGGCAAACCGATATCCAACACCACTACGGAAATCTCGGTGCGTTGTAACAGTGCGTCAGCATCGCTGCCATTCTGCACCACGTCAACGACCATTCCATGACCTTTGAATATCCGCAAAATGCCGTCGGCAAGTACTGAGTCATCTTCTACCAACAGAATGTGCATAATCTTATTTGCGAAGTGTGAATATGGGGCAGTAAATATGGGAAGCCGCAAGGAGTGCATCTACTAACCACATTATTTAGATGCCAATTCTAATCGGTATCGTTGATTGAAAGTGCTGCTCGGCTGCGTGATGACAAAACACACCCCCTAGTCGACGGCGCAACAGCAAGATTGAGCAAAAACTATTCGTTATAAAAAGCCATAAAATTATGTAGTATCGTGCGTGGCCGCACTAAATAATGGCCTAATATTAACTATTTATTGGAAAGACGACTCACGCTAACACGCTCCCCTGAGATTACGTGCGCGAAAAGAGTGGTTTCTGCAACGGGAAAAGGGAAGGCAACGCAAGTGAATCTTGGCCTGTTCGAAATACAGCAATGTCACCACGACAAAAGATAACCCGCCCCAGACTGGATAATCGTATTGACCTCCGATTGACCTCTCTTTTTTCATTAAATTGCAATATTGACATCATCGTCTGCATCATGACTCTGCGCTATTAAAGGATAAAATTCATGACCGCTGCCATTGGTATTATTTCAACTATCTTAATTACCTTAGTCGCATTGCTACACGTCTATTTTCTAATACTTGAGATGGTGTTCTGGGATAAACCACTAGGACTGAAAACGTTTCGCCTGACGCAAGAATTCGCCACCGCCTCCAAGGCATTAGCAGCGAATCAAGGCTTATACAACGGGTTTCTAGCTGCCGGTTTGTTGTGGGGACTTTGGTTGGGACCAAACGGATTCTCGATCAAAGTGTTTTTCCTGCTATGCGTCATCATTGCTGGCTTATTTGGCGCAGCAACGGTGGGCAAGAAAATTTTGATCGTTCAGGCGCTTCCCGCCATCATTGCCCTAGCTGTGTTGCTGGCGATTTGATCCGTCCTTTGATACTTCTTTGGAGTAGCTCAACAGCTAACTCGGGCATCTTACCTGCATCAACCTTCTATCGCATCAAGCTTTGTTGGAGCTGCACTTATTGATCATCTCAGCGCCGATTTTTTGCGCCTCTCGCTCCGCGTCTTCTTGATTCGCAAAGACGTGCTCAACGGAAACCCGTTGATTAGGAAAAATATTATTCCGGTGCATGGGATTGGGTGACGGCGCAAAGATGGTTAGATATGCGGCCCAATGCTCGCTGTCAGGCAATAAGACGGCCGAATACTCAATTTCATACGTACCTAAAAGTTCGGATGGCATCGTAGTCTCCTCATTGTTAGGAATATCCTACCATGGAAAAAACAAGACTACTTTATCCGAGCTTGTCATAGCTACGCATCTGCATACTCTATTGTCCAGATTGGCATCCGCTTAAAAGGTTTGCCTAATGTTGACGGCCGTCAGTTTGCTTTTTTCTGCGCCAGAATCTTGCCAATTAAGCGTCCTGCAATCCACGACAATGCAACGCCAACACCAAAGATTGTCGAGTTTTCCCAAATGGTACTTACTATGAATGCCGGAAGTACTAGCTTATAAAGCAGCACAAACAAGCAGATCACAACCCACGACGCTATCTGTCCATAATATCTGGGATTGAGTGGCACTTTTTTTTGAATGGGCGGTGAATTTGCACCGCCTGTTTTGCCAACCAGATCAGCGCCGCATTGCGTGCATGTTAAATCGGTCGTGAGGCTTTCCGTCTTGCACTGATGACAAATCATGATTTTCCTAACGTTATTATTGGGAGTGCGCGACGCGTCTGGGATTCTAGCAATGCGCCCAATGTCTAGGCATGCACTGGCACGCGAATCGGGGAACGGCTAAGAATGGCGCTGAAAATGAAAAAGGCCTTTCCGAAGAAAGACCTTTTATATTCTGGTGGGCGGTGCAGAATTCGAATCTGCGACCCCTTGGATGTCGACCAAGTATTCTAACCAGCTGAACTAACCGCCCGTTTGCAACAGGACAGAATAATACAACAACACTCGCATCTGTACAACCTTATTTTAAAGCTTCTTGCAAAGATTGACCATCAACCACCAGAACGCAGGACTCATATGGCGCCCTACTATTAATTAGATGCAATTTCCGCAGGTAATTTGTGCCAGACGCTGAGGCCTCGAACCTCTTTGTCGATGGTCCCTAGCACACCCTCATGCAATTCAAGCTCGTCGACGCTGGCAAGACGAACGAAAATTTCCGCCAAAGGCGTTAATGGCAAACGCGCCCCATCTTCACCCTCTCCATCCTGGTTATCGCCAAAATCAATGCTAAAGCTATTCTGACCGCGCGTCATGGCAAGGTAAACTTCTGCCAGCAACTCAGAATCGAGCAAAGCGCCATGCAAAGTCCGATGCGCATTTGAAATGCCATAGCGATCACAGAGCGCATCCAGCGAATTCCGCTTTCCGGGATACATTTCCTTAGCTTGCACCAGCGTGTCGATCACGCCGTCAATCTCGCTACTAAAAGTTTCAAGGTCCAGGCGTTTAAATTCAGCATCCAAAAAGCCCAGATCGAACGGTGCGTTGTGAATGATGACTTCTGCGCCGTTAATATATTCTTTAAGTTCGGCGGCAATCTGTCGAAATTTTGGTTTATCACTCAGAAATTCTGTGGTCAATCCATGAACTGCCAACGCGCCGTCTTCAGAGTCGCGTTCAGGATTAATGTATTGATGATAGTTATTGCCTGTCAAACGACGGTCAATCAATTCAACGCAGCCGATTTCGATGACCCGATCACCGGTGCGCGGGTTAAGGCCTGTGGTTTCGGTATCTAAAACAATTTGTCGCATAGTCACTTATTTTTAAAAACTGGTAAAGGTATACAAAAAGCCAAGATGGCGTTGTTACAATTTGATGGTGATCTGTATTGTCAGCAACGATTGGCGAAGTGGTCAGCTGCTACTAAAAGGTGTACAAAAAAGGACTGTCCGCAAATGCATGCCCTTGGGTGCATGTAGTACCAATTGGGGACCAGATCAACGACAAGACCTAGATATTGGGCAAAAAAAAGCCTGAACTATAAGACCGTCGTCACGCCACGGTTAGCCAGTTCATCAGCACGTTCGTTGCCAACATGACCTGCATGCCCCTTAATCCAGCGCCAATCCATTTGGTGCTGTGCTTGCGCGGCATCCAGAGCCTGCCACAGATCGACATTCTTTACCGGGGCTTTTGCTGCGGTCTTCCAGCCGCGCGCCTTCCATCCATGAATCCACTCGCTAATGCCTTTTTGAACATATTGGCTATCGGTATGAACGATGACTTCACATGGCTTTTTTAGCGCCTTTAAGGCCTCGATGACGGCTAACAATTCCATCCGATTGTTGGTGGTATTGCGCTCGCCGCCGAATAGTTCCTTCTCGCTACCGTTGGCAATAAGTAATGCGCCCCAACCGCCAGTGCCAGGATTACCTTTACAGGCGCCATCGGTAAATATTTCTACTTTGTCCATGCTTGATATCTTATTCGTTAGTAGTTTGTTAATTGAAAAGAAAAAGAAATCTAAATTCTTTGATCTACAGCGTTATCGCCGTCTTAATTCTTACCTGCTTTGTGTGTTCTGTTCGTCGCCGGCACGCCGTTAGCCGCCTTGATCGCTTTTTTGCTAAACGCGGGACCAATCAGATGCATTCCTTTAACGCGCTTGATCGCTTGCACTATATACGTGGCACCAAAATATGGCCACCAACGGTTACCCGCTTTCTCCATAAATGAAAATCGGTTCAGCCATTTCGCGGTTGCGCAAGGCGGTGCATAACAACCGAAACGCCCGCGATTCACTTCCATGTTGAGCAACTTCAGCCAATCCTTAAGTCGGAGCAAGCTAATAAATTCGGCATTTTGCGGCAAAAAATGGGCGCCTGAAAGCCGACCGGTCGATTGCCGTATTCCCCATAGGCTGGCTGGATTGAAGCCACAAATAATGACTTGGCCCTCGGGGATTAACACGCGTTCCACCTCGCGCAACACCTGATGCGGCTCGGCAGCAAATTCCAGCACATGCGGCAGAACGACAAGATCGAGGCTTTGCGAGGCAAATGGCAGGTCGGCGAAATCGTGGGCAATAACTATTTTTGATTGGCCCTGATTAGTCTCCATTCTGCCTTGTGTTTGGTCATGCATCTGATCTTGGCCCGCCGCCTGCATTGACGTGGAATTATTGCAACTTTCGTTCCTATTTTGCGCCCAATTCTCCAACGGTTCACTATCACTTAACCACTTGTGACGCATTCGGTTCGCCCGCAAGGTATCCATTTGAGGCAAACCAATTTGCATCGCATTAAAGCCGAAAATATCTGCGGTCATCGCGTCCAGATGCGCCTGTTCCCAGGTAAGCATATATTGGCCAATTGGCGTTTGCAGCCACGGGCCGAGCGCTATAATAGACTTTTTTGAAGACGGATATTCCATGACTGCCTTGTTAAGTAACGCGTTGAGTGTAGTGGCGATTCCGGCTTTCAATGACAATTACATATGGCTTATACATGATGGATGTCACGCCGCAGTGGTTGATCCGGGTGATGCCGCCCCGGTAATCGCCGCGCTGGGCACCCTGACACTCAAACTTAGCGCTATTTTACTGACACATCACCATGCTGACCATGTCGGCGGGGTGCAAATTTTGTTGCAGCATGCCAATGTCCCCGTTTTCGGCCCCGCACATGAAGTCATTGCTGATGTTACCAAACTATTAAAGGAAGGCGATATTATTGACGTTCCGCAACTGCCATTAACACTGTCAGTACTGGATGTACCGGGCCATACTAGTGGTCATATCGCCTATGTTGCGAACCAACAAAATTGGTTGTTTTGCGGTGACACCTTGTTTGCAGGCGGATGCGGACGCTTATTCGAGGGCACACCAGCCCAAATGGTGACGTCGCTCTCAAAGCTGAGCGCCTTGCCCGCAGAAACACAAGTTTATTGCGCACATGAATATACAATGTCCAATCTGCGTTTTGCGCAGGCAGTTGAACCTGGCAACGGAGCACTGACCCGTCGCATTGCGACAGAACAAGCAAAACGTGATCGCCAAATCCCAACAATACCATCGAGTATTGGCGAGGAAAACGCCACCAATCCTTTTTTGCGTTATGGAGAGCCGGAAATTATCGCCAGCTTGCGACATAGCGATCATCTTCCACATACCGATCAAGATAATCCCATCGCTGCGTTTGCCGCGCTGCGGCTTTGGAAAAATACTTTCAAATAATATGCTCCAAATCCAACAGCCGTCCTTTCGTCACGCCCCATGATCCAACGCCTTAGATTATCTCTTGCCAGAGGGCAACCGCCCTTAAAGTGACGGATTGTCGTCCTGCTGTAAGGTCTAGGTTATTAATTACGCTATTAATCAATCACTTATCTCCTTGAGAAAGCATAATTTTTGCTTGACGCGACAAAAGCTGCTTACGTACACTACGCTCTATATTTCTATTACTTGGCCCTACTGGCCGGTTTCGCAAAAAAGATTCCATGCCATTTAAATTCAAGACATTCGCGCTTGCTGCCATCGCTTTTTTCGGCAATCCGCTGCTGGCCCATGCTAGCGATATTTCTATTTACGCCCCCACTTTTAGTTTAATCGACCCCGCCAATCCAAGCGCTGGTGTGCTTGGTATGACGCAGGTCGACGTCTGGGCGAGAATACGAAAAGGTTTCAGCATTCCCGACCTGGACAACGCACAAGTCACCTCCCAAACTGAATTTTATAGCTCGCGTCCCGATTATTTTGAACGCACCACATTGCGCGCATCTCCCTACTTGTTTCACGTTGTACAGGAGCTCGAAAAACGCGGCATGCCAACTGAACTAGCTTTATTGCCGTTCATCGAGTCATCCTTCAATCCGCAAGCTTTTTCTAGCGCCAAAGCGGTCGGTCTATGGCAGTTCATGCCCGCAACAGGACGCGATTTCAATCTCAAGCAAGATATGTTTAAGGACGACCGGCGTGATGTTCTGGCGTCAACGGACGCCGCACTGACTTATTTGCAAACCTTGTTCGGCATGTTTGGCGACTGGCAACTGGCGCTGGCAGCATATAACTGGGGTCAGGGCTCAGTCCAAAAAGCGATCGACAGAAATCAGGCGGCTGGTTTACCAACCGACTTTGCCAGTCTCGCCTCTCAAATGCCAGCGGAAACGCGTAATTACGTCCCCAAATTGCAAGCCGTTAAAAATATCATCGCAGCACCGGACGCATACAATATTGCGCTCCCGAAGATCGATAATGAACCGTACTTTGTAACCATTGGCAAAACCCGTGACATTGATGTCAAGGTAGCAGCCCAACTGGCAGAACTGTCGCTTGATGATTTTAAGGCGCTCAATCCGCAATTTAACCGACCAGTAATTATCGGTAGTTCGGACACCAAAATTTTGCTTCCGCAATCGAATGCAGAAAAATTTAAGAAAAATATTGCCCAATGGACGAAATCATTGTCCACCTGGACATCTCACACCGTCGGAAATGCACGCGAACGGATTGAGGCGATTGCCGCCAAATTCGACACAACACCTGCGATCTTGCGCGAAGTCAACCATATTCCACCGCGCATGGTATTGAAGGCTGGATCAACTATCCTGGTGCCTAAAACTGAAACACAAAATAGCGATATCACAGCAGAAGTCGCTGACAATGCGACGATGGCAGTGGCACCGGATATTCCAGAAACGCGCCGCATTTTCGTCAAAGTTGGAAAACGCGATACGCTTGCATCCATCGCAGGGCGCTACAACGTTAGTATAAGTCAGGTCAAATCGTGGAACAGTTTACGTCGCGATAGCATTAACCGCGGTCAAAGTCTGCAATTGCAGGTACCAAACCGACCCGGCGCCTCCAATGGCGGGGCCAAACGCGCTTCCACTGGAACGCAATATCATAAAGCCGTGTTGGTAAATAGCCGTGGTCAACGCACAGAGCGCATTGTAAAAGTAGCAAGCCCAGTGAGAAAAGGGAGTGCAACAAAACACAATACAGTCGTCGCCTCCAAAAAAGCACACGCAGCAGATACCAAGGGTGAACTAATCGCGTCTAGCCGTAGCACACGGAAGCAGTAATCCTTATATTCCGATCAATACGCTTACCTATGCTGAGATAAACATCACGGGATAGCGCAAGATAATTCGCGATATGGCGGGGACTAGTTGCCGGGATCGTAATGAACCCCTACAATCTGGCCCAGTTCGCGTAAAAACATATCCGTTACACTGCGATTGATACCTTGGTATTTGTCATTGCGCAGGAACGCACCGCACAACCGCGCCGCCGTCACATGGCGCGCATATCTGGAGTCAACATGGCATTTCTGCAAGGAAAAAAAATCCTGATCACCGGCGTATTGTCGAATCGCTCAATCGCTTATGGCATCGCTCAAGCGTGTAAACGTGAAGGTGCGGAACTCGCGTTTACATACGTCGGCGAGCGCTTTTTAGACCGTATTACCAAATTTGCAGCCGAGTTTGACAGTAAACTCATTTTTAATTGTGACGTTGGCAGCGATGAGCAAATCAACGCATTATTCGCCGATCTGGGAAAATCCTGGGATCAGCTAGATGGTATGGTCCATGCCATTGGCTTCGCCCCGGCAGAATCGATAGCAGGTGATTTTTTGGATGGTTTGTCCCGCGAAGGCTTCAAGATTGCGCATGACATTTCCTCCTATAGTTTCCCTGCAATGGCCAAAGCAGCGTTACCAATGTTGCGTCCAAATTCGGCATTACTGACGTTGACTTACCTCGGCTCTGACCGCGTGGTACCGAACTACAACACCATGGGTCTGGCGAAAGCTTCGCTGGAAGCCAGTGTCCGCTATCTTGCAGAGTCGCTCGGCCCTAAAGGAGTACGCGTCAACGGTATCTCCGCCGGTCCGATCAAAACACTGGCAGCAAGCGGGATCAAAGGCTTTGGCAAAATTCTGGGCTTTGTTGCCGAACACGCCCCATTACGTCGTAACGTCACCCTCGAAGACGTCGGTAACGCATCCGCGTTCCTGCTGTCTGATTTGGCAAGCGGCATCACCGGCGAGATTACCTACGTCGATGGCGGCTTCTCAAAAGTCGTGGGCGGCATCTCCGAGTAAACACTTACCATTTTCTTAAAACATCAACAACGTCCGGATGTCTCGGACGTTTTGCTTTCCTCTGCGGCTGAAGTCGACAAAAAAACAACGAACGACGGTCTTATAGGTTTCTGTTGAAGCTGTTTATGTGCAACAGCAACATTTTTCGTGTATCACGGGCGAAATTACTGTATTATCATGGGCTGCGTTGCAATATGACGCAAGCAACGATTAAGCGAGCAAGCAAGTTTAATCGTTAAAAACAAAAACAAGTAGCTGCGCAAGCCTAAGCATGTCTTCGTTCAATTTAGACATTGCATTGTAAAAGCCCTCCCGCCTTGTGTGTCGTTTAACTGACACCGTCCCGGCGCAAAGCTTTTGTGCCGAAATTTCTTTGTCGTTTCATAGTCATTTCGTTGGTTGGCGTTGCTTTTTTGCGTTCTCAGCATTTGTCACTTAGTTGATATTTGCACGATGACGCTGAACTTTACGAAAGAAATAAATGACATTTGAATCACTAGGCTTACACGCGTCCGTTATCCAAGCACTGACTGAAGCCGGCTACACAAAACCAACTAGCGTTCAGGAACAAGCTGTTCCAGCCGCTATCGAAGGCCGCGACCTAATGGTATCGTCGCAAACCGGTTCCGGCAAAACTGCAGCTTTCATGCTGCCAGCTCTGCATAAATTCGCGTCTGAGCCTGTTGTTGATCAAACTGGCAAAACACCAAATCAAGAAATGCAAGCATCGCGTTCACGCGGTGATCGCCCACGTTTCAAAGCTGCGCAACCAAAAATGTTGGTACTAACCCCAACACGCGAATTGGCACTGCAAGTAACGAGCGCTACTGATAAGTACGGCTCACACATGAAGCGCATCAAGGCAATTTCGATCCTCGGTGGTATGCCTTATCCTAAACAAATGCAATTGCTGGCTAAAAATCCAGAAATTCTGGTCGCCACACCTGGTCGTTTGATCGATCACATGGAATCAGGCAAGATCGATTTCTCGCAATTGCAAATTCTCGTCCTTGACGAAGCTGACCGTATGTTGGACATGGGTTTCATCGACGATATCGAAAAAATCGTTGCTGCTACACCTGAATCACGTCAAACCATGTTGTTCTCGGCTACGCTTGATGGCGTTGTCGGTAACATGGCAAAACGCATCACTAAAAACCCAATGATCATTCAGATCGCTGGTTCAGCAACCAAGCATGAAAACATTCAACAAAAGGTGCATTTTGTCGACGATCTGTCGCACAAAAATCGTTTGCTGGATCATCTGTTGCGCGACGAAACGATGGACCAGGCAGTTGTATTTACTGCCACCAAGCGTGACGCTGACAATATCGCTGACCGCCTGAACATCGCCGGTTTCGCTGCAGCCGCATTGCATGGTGACATGCATCAGGGCGCCCGTAACCGCACTCTGGACAGTCTGCGTCGCGGTCAAGTGCGCGTATTGGTAGCAACTGACGTTGCCGCACGCGGTATCGACGTCCCAGCCATCACCCACGTGTTCAACTACGATTTGCCTAAGTTCCCTGAAGATTACGTCCACCGTATTGGTCGTACTGGTCGCGCTGGCCGTAACGGTGTGGCTGTATCGCTGGTGAACCATGCTGAAAGCATGAACGTTAAGCGTATCGAGCGCTTCACAAAGCAATTAATTCCGGTCGATGTCGTTGTTGGTTTTGAACCAAAGAAAACAGCTTCTGCACCACGCTCAAACCACAAACCAGGTGGCTGGAAACCGGGCGACAATCGCAGTGCGCCAAGTAAGCCAGGCGGTCGTACGTTCAGCAAGCCAGGCGCTCCGCGTCGTGACGGTGCTGGCGCAGGTGGTGGTGCTGGCGGTGGTTACAAAGGTAACCGCACTAACGACAGCAGCACACGTCGCTCGTTTGGTGATCGTTAATTAGAGATTTGAAATTGGTTGGCAAGACAATCGCTTATTGATTGTTAAGCTACGCTAAGCAAGACGGCCATCGGATTTATTCCGGTGGCCGTTTTTTTATTGGTATTTGGTGTTTTAAGTTTGGTCGTCATTAATTCAAGCGACTTGCACTCTGAGGCCCCTTGTCGAGGGAGCACTTCAGTGGGGTGCTTTTTATTGCTCCGACTCAACGCACCCACCAAGGAAGCATAACTAAAAAGAAGGCGATCTCTGAGCCGTAGTAATAAATACGACTAATGAAAAAGTATCTCCAACCTTATTTAACCCGGGTCCGTCCCGAACTCAAATAATCTGCAATTGAATCCTGTGTAACCTCGCCCAAATAACTACTATCGTGATCGATTACTGGCATCCAGCTGGTACTATGCTTATACATTTTGGAGAGCACCACGCGTAAGTTCTCATCCGGTGTTGCGCTAACGGGGAATGGCTTCAACTTATCCGAGCAAGCTCCTTGCGCACCGCGAGCATCCCGACGGGAGACAAAACCCATGGCATGATTGTCCACGTCGGTAACAGTGACGTAGCGATAATCATTTTCGTCCATTAATCCATAAGCATTTGCCAGCGTAGAGTCATCCCGCACGGTCGCAGAAGTCGTCGCGGCATCACCAGCGCGCACTAGTAAAAGGCGTTTCAAAGTGGCGTCCTGACCTACAAATGATCCAACGAACTCATCTTTTGGGCGCGCCAATAGTGTATCGGGATGATCCAGCTGTACCAACTTTCCTGCACGGAAAATCGCAATTTTATCGCCAAGCTTGATCGCCTCGTCAATATCATGACTGACCATAATCACTGTCTTGTTCAATTGACGCTGCATTTGAAAAAACTCATTCTGAATCGACTCGCGATTAATCGGATCGACGGCACCGAATGGCTCATCCATTAGCAAGACTGGAGGATCCGCAGCTAACGCCCGAATCACCCCAATACGCTGCTGCTGACCGCCCGATAATTCGCGTGGATAGCGTTTTAGATATAACTTGGGATCAAGTGCTACCATCGCCATTAATTCGGTCGCGCGCTCACGGCAACGCTTTTTATCCCAGCCCAACAAGCGTGGCACGACCGTGATATTTTCTTCGATAGTCATGTTCGGAAACAGGCCGACCTGCTGAATAACATAACCAATGTGACGACGTAAGGTAACCTCATCGATACCGGTGGTTTCTTCACCATTCAATAAAACACGGCCGGAAGTGGGAACGATCAAACGATTGATCATTTTGAGCGTCGTGCTCTTTCCGCAACCGGAAGGTCCAAGAAATACACAAATTTCACCCTCGGCGACGGTGAGACTTACCTCATCAACGGCTTTTACTTTGACGCCATCTTTTTGGGTGAAGACTTTACTTAGTTTGTCGAGTTCAATCATTATTTCTGCATTCCTTTCGGTGTTAGTACGCGTTGAAGCCACTGCAGCAAAGCGTCGGCAACAATTGCCAGGACGCTGATCAATACCGCACCGACCACGAGTTTTTGCATATTACTTTGGCTAATCGCGTGCAAAATCAGCACGCCCAAACCACCCGCTCCGATCACAGCGGCAACTGCCATCACGCCAATATTCATGACGACTGCGGAACGGACTCCACCTAAAATCACGGGAACAGCCAATGGCAAATCAACCAGACGCAAGCGCTGCCAAAACGTCATGCCGATACCAATGCCCGCTTCTTTGACGCCGTCTTCAATGCCATCGAGTGCCAAATACGTATTGCGCATAATCGGCAACAACGAATACAAAAATACTGCGGTGATGGCGGGTAATGGTCCCAGCCCCTGGCCAAAACGGGAGAACAACGGGATCATCAATCCGAATAACGCGATCGATGGTAACGTCAAAATGACGGTGGCCAATCCGAGCATCGGGCTGGCTAATCCACGGTGACGAATCATCACTATGCCAAGCGGAACGCCAACCAAAATGGCCAAACCAACGGCGATACTCACCAACATCAAATGTTGCAAAGTCAGATGTAAAATCTCAGGCCACGCGCCGGAAAGATAGTTAAATAAACTCATTTTGCATCCCTCACATCAAACCTTGAGCGCGTAAAAAATCGGCCGCAACCTGCGCTATCGGTTGTTGATCGATATCCACTTGCTTGTTCATGGCTGCCATTTTTTGCGTGTCGATAGTGGCCGACAAAGCGTTCAACTGTTCGGCCAGCTTTGGATTGGCGTCGAGTATTTCTTTACGAACCATGGGCGCCGCGGTATAAAACGGAAAGAAACCCTTGTTGTCTTCTAGCAGCTTTAAATTAAAACCACCAATGCGACCATCGGAAGAGTACGTAAGGCCAACATACAACTGATCGTTTCGTAACGCGGTATAGACCAGACCGGGATCCATCTGCTTGACCTCACTCCGGTCAAAATGCATGTTGTACAGTTCTGACATTGGGCCTAAACCATCTGAACGTGAGGCAAATTCAAAGTCAACCCCGAACAAATGTTTGCTGTCTGGATCGCGCTCGCGATCCGCTGCGATTCTGTTTACCAGATCTTCTATTGTTTTTATTCCTTCTTCCTCAGCGCGTGTGGCAGGCACTGCTAACGCGTAGGTGTTGTTTAATTTAGATGGTTTCAGCCAGATCAGACCTTTGGCGCCGTCTAATTGCTTAACGCGTTCATAAGATTGCTCGTCGTCCAGCTTCTCGGTAATTTTGTTAAATACAATTAATGAACTGCCGGTATATTCCCAAACGATATCAAGCTGACCGCTTTCTATCGCCTGGCGCATGATGGTGGTACCCAAGCCATTTTTCAGTTCAACGCTGTACCCTTTGGACTGTAAATACTGTTGCGTCATGGACGACAGAATTAACTGCTCGGTAAAGTTTTTTCCGCCGACGACTAAGGGTCCAGCGATCGCGGATGTCGCCATTACGAGACTAAATATGCCGAACGTCATTGTCAGCAAATGCTTTATGCGTAAAAAATTCATTTTTTTCTCCTTCTTAAAAGATGCTGATAAACCGCATCTGAATCTCTGCGGTAGCAATGTCTGCGATATCGTTTATCGCAATAGACCGCGTTTGCTGAGATAGGCGTTGCTGCCGATAGAAACGATGGCATCAAGTATCAGCGCCAGTACTGCCGTGGCGGTGGCACCAAGCAATAGTTGATCCTGGTTGTTGAGATAAATGCCGGGGAAAATAATGCTACCGAGACTTTCGCCACCAATCAAAATCGATAGCGGTGCGGTACCAACATTAATGGCTAAGGCGGTTCGGATACCACCGACAATAATCGGAATGGCATTTGGCAACTCGACCCGGAACAAGATTTGGTAGGGCTTCATACCGACACCCTTAGCCGCGTCGCGTAACGAGGGCGGGACTTGCTTCAGCCCTTCGTACGTATTGCGTACTATGGGTAGTAATGAGGCTAGCCATAAAGCAATGATTGACGGTTTATCACCGATGCCGAAAAACGCTAACGCAAGGGCCAATACAGCGATCGATGGAATGGTGTTGCCGATATTAAATATCTGCATGAATTTTTCAGCGTGGCGCGCGAATAGAGGGCGGCTAAGTAAAATTCCTGCGGGCAGACCGGTCACAAGGGCCAACAACATCGACCAGCCAACTAGTTGCATGTGCCGCATAGTGTAATAGATCAGATCACCTTGATAACGCTCAATGGCGTCGGCACCGACCGTCCAGCCGATGCCCGCCACGGCCAATATAGTGATGGCTGTGCCGACGATGGCATTACGATAGCGATTCGTCATGTTTTACTCCATTTCTGCCGCACGAGTTCAAGGCACAGAAAATACCTGCACACACAATGACGCGCGAGCATGACAAACAAAGCTGTCAATTTATTTATCCCATTCCGTATCCTGAAAGGACTGTTCAGAATGGGTCGACTGCCGCATTGGGGCGGCAAACTGAATGCAGGGATAACCCCACGTTTGATGAAACTCCAACATTTATCGGAGCAATAGACGACCCACTGATGCAGGTCATGAAGCTTCACTGCGCCATTTTGGGGTGGCACAATGTTTCAAAGAGGCACTAGTGTAATGAATTTTCTTGATGAAGTCTAGTAATGATTTTTACCAAACCTATTACCGAAATGTCTATTGACCGCTAAAACTACTATTTTCAGCGTAAAATTTGGAAAAAAGAGAATGGGCAGAGCAGAAAAGCAGAGAACAAAATGAATACGCGTTTATATTTTATTCGTGTTTCTTAACAAAGTCAGTCTGCGATGGCCAAAAGCGCAACCACACACTGACTATTGATGCGTATCGGGCTATCAGTATTAAGCTAAGCGCAATTGACTTGCGGCTAACGCTAATGCAGTAATGCGCGCCCAATCACCCGATTCCAAAGCATCCTTCGGCGTCAACCACGATCCGCCAACACATGCAACATTTTTGCACGCCAGGAACTGTGCGGCAGTTTGTTGCGATATGCCGCCAGTCGGACAAAAAACAACATCACTTAAAGGCCCTGCAATCGCGTTCAACATCCCTACGCCACCTGCTGGAACTGCCGGAAACAGCTTGAGTTGACGAAATCCGGCTTCACGCGCCGCCATCACTTCCGAAGGAGTCATCACCCCCGGCAACAATGGCAAGCCGCTCGACTTTGCCGCAGCGATGAGAGATGAGGTCAATCCGGGGGATACACCGAAAACGGCACCAGCATCACGCGCCGCAACAAATTCGTCCGGATGGGTGAGTGTACCGACGCCAACAATTGCTCCTGGCACTTCGGCCATTGCGCGAATCGCTGCCAGCCCATGAACCGTGCGCAGCGTTACTTCCAGCACACGGATGCCACCGGCAACTAACGCCTTTGCTAATGGGACGGCATGGGCAATATCGTCGATTGCGATCACCGGAATCACTGCAGAAGTGCGCATGATGTCCAGCACTTCGTTGTCATACAAATATTTGGAAGATGTCATATCGTTGCTTTCTTATGTTCGTCAAAACTACGTATTTTTCGGCTACCTCATTTAAGCAACCGTAATAATCTTCATGATCTTAATAAGATCATGAATCTCAGACTTAGTTAGAAACAGCTGCCACCAACTCATGCACAGGAGGTAAGTCAAAACAGGTTGCGCCCTCCTCAGCCGCGCTCACCGTGTTGCGGAACATGGCAAACAATTCGCGCCCCATGCCGACTTGATTAGCGTCCAGATTGACCAACTGCAATTGACGTTGCGCCCACTCTGCGGCTGGCACGATCGCCTCAAGTATACCGTGCTCTGCGTCCATCTTGATCATGTCACCGGTACGCACCAGCGCCAATGGCCCACCGGCCGAGACTTCTGGTGTTACGTGAATTGCTGCCGGCACTTTGCCCGATGCGCCCGACATACGACCGTCGGTAACCAGCGCCACGTGACGCCCCTTGTCTTGCAGCAGGCCCAACGCAGGTGTGAGTGCGTGTAGTTCTGGCATACCGTTGGCACGCGGCCCCTGAAAGCTCAACACAGCGACAAAATCGCGGTCCAACTCACCTGCACGGAAGGCTTTCATAAACGCCTCCTGTGAGTTAAAGACAATCGCGGGCGCTTCTACAATCCAGTGCTCTTTCTTGACTGCTGAAATTTTGATCACTGCACGGCCCAAATTACCGGTCAGCAAACGTAAACCACCGTCTGCAGCAAACGGTGTGGCGGCAGGTCGTAATACCGAGTCATCACCGCTTTTTTCCGGAGCAGGTTTAAATACAACTGCGTTACCTTCTAAAAATGGCTCTGCGCAATGCGCGCGCAAACTGTCTCCGAGAATCGTCGTTACGTCTTCGTGCATCAGGCCAGCATCAAGCAACTCGCGGATCACAAAACCGGTCCCACCAGCAGCATGAAAGTGATTGACGTCTGCATCACCATTCGGATAAATCCGCGTCACCAATGGAACCACGGCTGACAACGCATCAAAATCATTCCAATCAATAACAATCCCCGCAGCTTTAGCAATCGCCACCAAATGTAATGTGTGATTGGTCGAACCGCCGGTTGCTAACAATGTCACGATGGCATTCACAATACTCTTTTCGCTAACCACATGCCCGACCGGGCGATAGTTGCCGCTGTGATCAGTAATCTTCAACGCCTGACGCCCTGCTTCGGCGGTCAGCGCATCACGTAATGGTGTATTCGGGGTGATAAAAGCAGAGCCAGGCAGATGTAAGCCGAGCGCTTCCATCAACATTTGATTACTGTTGGCAGTGCCGTAAAAAGTACACGTGCCGGCGCTGTGATAGGACTGGGATTCAGCCTCTAGCAAACCTGCCCGATCAACTTTGCCTTCCGCATATAACTGGCGAATTTTGACCTTTTCTTTATTCGACATCCCACTGGTCATCGGACCACCAGGAACAAAAATCGCTGGTAGATGTCCAAAATGTAATGCGCCAATTAACAGTCCTGGCACGATTTTGTCGCAGATACCCAGATACAACGCGGCATCAAACATGTTATGCGACAGGGCGATAGCCGTTGCCATGGCAATTGCATCACGTGAAAACAATGACAACTCCATACCAGGTTGCCCTTGTGTCACACCGTCACACATTGCAGGCGTTCCACCGGCAAATTGCGCTACGCCACCCGCAGCACGAACGGCATCTTTAATAATTTTGGGGAAATTTTCGAACGGCTGATGCGCCGATAGCATGTCGTTATACGAAGAAATAATCGCAACAGAAAGATCTTTATCCTGTTTAAGTCGTAACTTATCGTTCACCGGAAAGGCGGCAAATCCGTGCGCAAGATTGGTACAAGATAACGCACCGCGCTGTACATCTTGCCGACGCGCTATCTCGATACGCTCCAGATAGGCACTGCGATAAGGTTGGCTGCGCGCGATAATTCGCTCTGTTACTTTGGCAACGCTGGCTAGAACGGACATGTTTTAATCCTCGAAAATAAGATGAAATAAGCTCGCAGTGCAAAATGGGAAAGCAAGCTTGCGATATTCAAACTGTAATTTTACTACAATTAATTTTCACCCGCCTTCTCTGCTTTAACTATATTTTATTCATTTCGTTGAACTGTAGCGAACATTACCACCACCTGTACAGCTGATTTTCATTTGGAATTGATCCTATATTATAGATATTTCAGCCAAGAAAACAACTTTCCTCGCTACAGAGCCTTTAGGTCCTGTAGCCCGTCAACTTACGCTGGAGCTGCGGTGCAAATCGAAATCTAGCAACAAATTGTAGTGAAATTACCAAAAAATGTTGTATAGTCCTACTCAACCCAAGCTGCCATGAAAGTCCGGACATGCCTAATACTACCGATACTGCGCACGACACATCTAGCCTCAAACCTGATGCCGCCGCCTTTGAAGCACTACAAAATCACTACACTACGACAAAAAATATCGCACTGCGTGAACTGTTCGATGCTGATCCTCATCGCTTCAAACACTTCTCCTTAGAAGCTTCCGGTCTATTTCTGGATTATGCCAAAAATACGCTGACTAGCGAAACCATGTCTTTGCTATGCGATCTGGCGCGTGAGCGTAAGGTTGAGACGCGACGTGATGCCATGTTTGCTGGCGAAAAAATCAACACTACCGAAGACCGCGCAGTTTTGCACACGGCGCTTCGCACGCCTTGGCCGCCAAGCGCAGGCAATAGAGCACTAGTCATTGATGGACAAAAAATCGATGATGATGTCCATGCTGTACTTGAACAAATCGCGGCATTTACAGAAGCAGTACGGGCAGGAAAATGGCTTGGCTATAATGGCAAACAGATTACCGACATCGTCAATATTGGCATCGGCGGCTCGAACCTCGGCCCCAAAATGGTTTGCCAGGCACTTCGCGCCTATCAGCATACGGAGCTGAAATTACATTTCGTGTCCAACGTAGATGGCCATGACATCGATGCTGTTTTATCGCAAATTGATCCGGCCACGACCCTATTCGTCATTGCGTCCAAAACGTTCACGACGATGGAAACCATGATGAATGGGCACAGCGCCCGCAACTGGTTTCTGACACAGGCGGACGGCGCGCAGGAAAGCGATCTGACCCATCACTTTGTGGCCGTATCCACCAATACCGAAGGCGTCAAAGCATTCGGCATTGATCCGCAAAATATGTTTCCATTCTGGGATTGGGTTGGTGGTCGCTATTCCGTTTGGTCTTCAATTGGTCTTTCAGTTGCGCTGGCGGTTGGATTTGAACAGTTCAGCGAATTTCTGGCCGGCGCGCATGCAATGGATAACCACTTCCGCAGTGCGCCGCTTGAGCGGAATATGCCGGTTATTCTGGCACTCGTCGGTATTTGGCAACGCAATTTTTGCGGCAGCGCATCGTTATCGATAGCGCCCTACCATCAAGACCTGGGCAATTTTCCATCGTATTTGCAGCAACTGGAAATGGAAAGTAACGGCAAGCGCGTCGCGCTCGATGGCAGTCCGCTTCAGATTAAAACTTGCCCTGTTATCTGGGGAAATGTCGGCACCAATGGCCAGCACGCCTACTTCCAGTTATTACATCAGGGTACCGATGTCACGCCTGTCGACTTCATCGCTGCATTGGCGCCGAGTCATCATCTGCCCGGCCATCAAGCAGCACTATTGGCAAATTGTTTTGCCCAATCAGAAGCCTTCATGCGCGGCAAAACAGCAGACGAAGTGCGTGCTGAGATGCAGAATAAAGGGATGCCAGAATCTGACATCAGCGCACTCTTGCCGCATCGGACCTTTCCCGGTAATCGTCCTAGTAATACCATTTTGCTACAAAAGTTAACGCCAACATCGCTCGGATCACTGATTGCACTATACGAACATAAAACCTTTGTACAAGGTGCCATCTGGGGAGTTAACAGTTTTGATCAATGGGGTGTCGAGTTGGGCAAGGTAATGGCTACGCATATTCTTGACGAACTGACCGGCAATACGGCCCCCGACAAGCACGATAGTTCAACCAATGGTTTAATTGGTCGTGCACGTGCGGCTTTATCAGGTAACTAAGACACACTGAGACACACTGAGACACGCTAAGACACGCTAAGACACGCAAATAGGCCAAAACGCAGTCTCAACGCCGGCACTGCATTATCGGTTGAGGCTGCGAAACGTCACGCAGCATAGCGCGCAATAATGTCGCTCGAATCAATGTAGACTTTTTAAGTAAACGGATAATCAAACATCATGGCTCTAGCAGAATTTGATCTGGCAATCTTTGGCGGCACTGGCGATCTGTCAATGCGTAAATTGTTACCTGCGATGTACTCGCGTGATCGCGCCGACGATTTGCCACCACACGCGCGCATTTTGTGCATTGGGCGACATGAATTGTCGAACGATGATTTTCTACAGCATATCGATAAAGACGCCCGCCCTCACATTTCGATGGAGACGTTTGATCCCGTCATCTGGGAACGGTTTTGCAAGCGCGTTCAGTATGTAGCGATGGACGCCACCGATGCGACGTCTTATAAAGCACTTGTGGCAGCAATGCGGCCTGATCCAAGCGTCACTAATGTATTTTATCTGGCGACGCCACCTGCGCTGTTTTCTAAAATTTGTCGTAACCTGTCAGCTTCCGGATTAGCCACGCCCAACTCGCGTGTAGTCCTCGAAAAGCCACTCGGTCGCGATCTTGCCAGCGCCAAACAAATTAACGCTGAAGTGGGTCAGATATTTTCTGAATCACAAATTTTCCGCATCGATCATTACCTCGGCAAAGAGACTGTTCAAAACCTGCTGGCGCTCCGCTTCGGTAATGTTCTGTTCGAGCCATTGTGGCGTCGCGAATGGATTTCTGACGTACAGATCACGATCGCGGAAGAACTTGGCGTTGGTAATCGAATGGGTTACTACGAAAGCTCCGGCGCCCTGCGCGACATGCTACAGAACCATTTGCTGCAATTATTATGCATCGTCGCCATGGAGCCTCCGGTATCGATCACTTCCGATGCTGTCCGCGATGAAAAACTCAAAGTTCTGCGCTCATTAAAACGCTTTACACCAGTCAGCCTCGCGCAAAATGTCGTGCGCGGCCAATACCGGGCAGGACATGTGAATGGCATTGCAGTACCCGGCTATCGCAAAGAGCAGGATGCCGATCCGCACTCACGTACCGAAACCTTTGTGGCGATAAAAACCGAGGTGGATACATGGCGCTGGGCTGGCGTCCCCTTTTATCTGCGTACCGGCAAGCGTATGGCCGATTCGCTGGCAGAAATTGTTATTCGATTTAAGAAAATTCCACATTCAATTTTTACGCAACCGAATAGTAGTTTTGAATCCAATTGCCTCGTCATCAGATTGCAACCCGATGAAGGTCTGCATTTGAATTTAATGGCAAAAACGCCAGGCGACGGCATGCGGCTGAAACCGGTTGAACTGGAGCTGAATTTTCGCGAAAGCTTTAAAGCACCGCGCATGGAGGCCTATGAACGTTTACTACTCGATGTATTGCGCGGCCAGTTGACGCTATTCATGCGTAGTGATGAATTGGAAGCGGCCTGGGAATGGGTAGAGCCAATTCTGAACTATTGGGAGCAGGAAGAAAACGAACCGATTCCTTATAGTGCAGGTACTTGGGGACCGGCGGCGGCGAGCGCCCTGATTGGACGCGACGGCTTGCAATGGCGCGAAGAAGCATTACCGGAAGTATAGGAGTCCACCGTGGCAATGCTCCTCGATGCTATTCGTACGCAAATTGATTTGTTATCTAAGTCGGAGAGAAAAGTCGCGTTGACGATTCTTGATAATCCGCAACTCGCGCTGTCCGAGAATATCACCGCGCTAGCCAAAAATGCCCTCGTTTCTGAGCCCACGGTAGTACGCTTTTGTCGGGCTGTCGGGTATGAGGGCTGGCATGATTTCAAACTGAAATTGGCCCAGAGTCTCGCGGTAGCATTGCCTGGTGCGAATGAAATGCTGGCGCAAGATGATATCGCTGCGGATCTGGTTAACAAGATTTGCAGTCGATCAATTAATACTTTGCTGGACTTGCGCAATCACCTCAGCCCGGATGCGATTCAGCGCGCCCTGGATGTTCTGCTCAAAGCGAACAAGATCGAGTTTTACGGCCAGGGCACGTCAGGTATTGTCGCTGCTGATGCACAGCATAAATTCTTTCGATCCGGCGTTCCAACCGTCGCCTATTCCGATCCGCACATTCATAGTATTGCCGCATCGCTGTTGCAACCAGGCGATGCCGTTGTCGCCATCTCGCAACGAGGTGGCAATGCCGCGCTGCTGAGAAGCGTGCAGCTAGCAAAAAAGGGCGGTGCCGATATCATCGTGTTGGGACCAAGCGGAACGCCGTTGGCTGAACTGGCAACGGTATTAGTGCCGATCGATCTCAGTTTCAATACTGACCCGTATACGCCGATCTCAGCGCGTCTTGCGCATCTTGTCGTGATCGATATTCTGGCAGTCGGATTAGCCCTTAAACGCGGTCCGGAGTTTCGAAAGAAAATGCAGAACGCACAAAAAGCATTGCAGCAATTTGACATGCAGTTTGACTCATTCTTTCGTTGATGCACTCCTTATAAATATCGCGTAAAAATCAATCTCAAAAAGACCTGCGCTAATGTGGTTACTGCACCATGCAGCGCGGTGATACGTAACACCATAAAAATAAATTGACCCAAAAGAGACAAACCAGATGACGCCACCTTCCGGATTTCAACAACCAGTTTTTCTGCACGAACAAATGCGCCGCGACATCGCTTTTTTTCATCCACGCTCGATTGATCCCGCTGGTGGATTTTTTCATTACTTTAATGACGACGGTAGTATCTACGACGCGTCGAGTCGCCATCTGGTGAATAGCGCGCGTATGGTATTTTGTTATGCACTGGCATTTCGTCTGGATGGCAAGGAAGAATATCGGGATGCGGCGCGTCATGGTTTGCGCTTCCTAGAAGAAAAACATAAACAACCTGAATATGGTGGCTATGCTTGGGTGCTTGAAAATGGTACTCCAATCGACCGCACTCAGCATTGTTACGGCTTGGCGTTCGTTTTATTAGCCCATGCACACGCGCTAAAAATTGGCATTGCCGAAGCCGCGACCGGCTTGCGCACCGCCTTTGCATTGATGGAACGCGTGTTCTGGTCGGAGGCCGACGGTTTATATGCGGACGAAGCGACGCCGGATGGCGTTGTATCGCCCTATCGTGGACAAAACGCGAATATGCATAGTTGTGAAGCGTTGATTGCCGCATTTGAAGCGACCGGCGATAAAGTCTATCTTCATCGCGCAGAGCTGTTAGCCAACAACATCACAAACCGTCAGGCGGCGCTCTGTGATGGCTGGATATGGGAACATTACGATGCTGACTGGCGCGTGGATTGGGAATACAACCGTCACGACAGTAGCAATATGTTTCGACCGTGGGGTTATCAACCGGGCCACATGACCGAATGGTCCAAATTATTGTTGCTGCTTGATCGCCATAGCGCACAGTTGCAACATGACAGCGACTGGCTGGTGGTGCGCGCACAAGCACTCTTTGATGTAACGATGCCGTTGGCTTGGGATGCGCAACACGGTGGCTTGGTGTACGGGCTAGCACCGGACGGCACCGCCTGCGACGATGACAAATATTTTTGGGTCCAGGCAGAGTCGCTGGCAACGGCTGCATTGCTGGCGCAGCGCACTGGCAACCCGGAGTATTGGGATTGGTATAACAAGCTATGGCAATACAGTGCGGATCATTTGATCGATCAGCAGCGAGGCGGCTGGTATCGGATTTTGCACCGCGATAACCAACGCTACGGTCCTGAAAAGCCACCGCACGGCAAGACTGACTTCTATCACCCGATGGGCGCGTACCTGGAGTCGTTATATGCGGTTGACTGCGCTTTAGCATAGGAAGCGTATCGATATTGTTGGTTTTTCGGATGCAGGGATTGCCGCTAAGATTTATTCCTTGATCCGCAAATACCTGCAAGCCCGTGACTCGAAGAGGTAACCAAAAACCGCCGCAAGATGCAAACCTTATTTGTGGCACAACCGCCAAATACCTCGGCTTGAATCAACAGCGCCATCAACTGCGACTCTCCTCATCCGCTCATATAAGTATCGGCTACCCACCCGCCGCAAAGCGCGCAAGCAGATTCCTTGGTGCGCCGTATAAAAACACGCTGAATTTTATTTCGCGCTGATAAATGTAGCGACAGCACCGCGACTGCGCCTTCCTATACCGTCCTTTAGAGCAATGAAAATGTACCAAAGCTACTTGTAGTAAAAATACAAAATATTACCTTCGTTCAAGACAGCATACAATTTCCATTAAACCGATAACCATTTCTATTCCAGCGATAACTTTTAAGGTATTTAAGTGCTGAACCCCTAGACCAGTCTGCGGCTTTTTTGCAACACAAATATAGTAAAACTACATAAAACAAACAATTTACATCGAATGTCGTTTAACATCCTCATCAACAAATCAAGTCCGGCAATGCAAATATTTGCAATAGCAAGACTCAAAAAATTTCGAGCAAAAAGACTCGAAAAGCGTGGTTAACACCATATTTTACTTAGGAGATGAAATGAGCAAAACTGTTTTAAAAAGTCTGCGCGCGGGCTCTCGCCTGCCAATGGTAAAGCCACTTGCAGCTGCAATTATTCTGGCCGCCACTTGCGCCGGCCAAGCACAAGCCCAATCCAACGTCACCATCTATGGTCGCGTGGATGCCGGTATCGATTACAACAGCAACCAGTACAACGCTTCGAACGGTCAACGCGGTGGAAAATGGGGTACTGGCGGTAACAGCTGGGGTACCAGCATGTTCGGTTTTAAAGGTACTGAAGATCTGGGTGGCGGACTAAAAGCTATCTTCACGTTGGAAAACGGTTTTAATGCGGGCAACGGCTCAATCAACGGTAGCAGCCCAAACAACCCGGCACAAATCTGGTCACGTCGTTCTTTTGTTGGTTTGTCAGGTGATTTCGGTACTGTCAAAATCGGTCGTGATTTAACTTTACCGAGTGACATCGTCTGGAGCCTGGATCCAACCGGTCAACAGAATCTGGGTTCGGCAACCTTGGTTAAAGGACGTAACTGGCCGCAAACCAGCAATCAGGTTCAATACATCTCGCCAAGTTTCGGTGGCTTCACAGCCCAAGGCGCATACGGTTTCGGCGAAACGCCTGGTGCAACCAAACCTAAGAGCAGCAGCGGTATAGCATTATCTTTTGTCCAACCTGGTTACTCCCTTGTAGCGATGTATGACGTTGCAAACGACGGTGCTGGTCGCTACTCGACCTTGTTCACAAATTCGAAAGAGTTGACACTAGGTGGAACGGTCAATATCGATAAGCTGAAACTATATGCAGCTTACCAAAATCTGTCGGCACCACAAGACGTGACGACTGGCTCAACCAAAGCGAACCATTTCTGGGTCGGCGCCAACTATCAGTTGACACCTGCACTGACATTGATCGCGGCCGCATATCACGTAAAACTTAACCAAAATGTCGGCAGCGCCAACTTGTTTATGGTGGGTACAAACTACAGTTTGTCGAAACGCACTTTGCTGTACGCAAGCATCGGTACTGTACGTAACGGCTCGAACACCAACTTCCAGGTTGAGTCAGGCGATGGCACTGGTTTGACTGGTCAAAACCAAAATGCGTTTTACACAGGTGTCAGCCACTCGTTCTAAGCAATACCCGGGTAAAGTGGATGGTCGCGTCGCTTGAGCTCGGCACGGCTGTTCACTTTACCTTGTAAATCTGCCGATTAGTGGCAACTGCAAGACGTCCCTGGGTATCCCCCAGATTCTGCCCATTCGACTATGAATGGGCATTTTTTATGGGCGATGCTTATTGATTGATAAATCGCGATTGACTATCTTACTTTGTGATTGGCTTGAAGGCTGCGGCAGCGTTATTTCATCATTTTGTCAAACGCGACAGTGCGTTACGCAGGTAAGCGTTCCCTCAGTACCCTCTACCCATAAACACCAAATTTCTGCATGATTTGAATGGGAAGGCACAAATTAA
>NZ_JASJXA010000025.1:0-74089 GCF_035018905.1 Glaciimonas sp. Gout2
ACATGTGTTGGCAGCGCTGAAGCATCCTCTGACGATTGCGATGGCATTTCCGGCAGATGCTTCCCTAAAGAGTATGCAAAATGTTTTTGCTTTTCCCTGCCTCTGCCGCATTCCCCAATTTTAAAAAAAGATCGAAAACTTCCCCATATGTGTTGGCTGCGCTTGGCGTGCTCAGCACATTGAGCTCCGTGAGTATGGCTGCCGACGATACATCTCAACCACTTAAGGAAGTCGTAGTGTCAGCTAGTCGGACTGAACAGCGCGTCATGGACACAGCTGCGTCAATTGATGTGGTGAATTCTCGTCAGATTCACGATGGTACTGCTGAACAAAATATGTCAGAACCGCTGGCGCGCGCGCCCGGCATTTTTGCGCTGAATCGCCAAAACTATGCGCAGGATCTATTGATTTCTTCAAGAGGTTTTGGTGCTAATTCAGCTTTCGGTGCGCGTGGCATCAAAATATTTGTCGATGGTATTCCTGGAACGGCGGCTGACGGGCAGGGCCAGATTTCACATATTGATCTGGCTTCTGCCGATCATATTGAAGTCATGCGGGGTCCGTTTTCTGTTTTGTACGGCAATTCCGCAGGCGGCGTTATCAACGTCTTCTCAGAAAATGGAAAGCCGGGAGCGGAAGTGATGCCCTATTTTTCGATGGGATCGTTCGGACAGCGCAAGTACGGCGTCAAAATCGATGGCGATGAAAACGGTCTTAATTATCTTGTGGATGCTGGTGCGCTTCATACAGACGGTTATCGCGATCATAGCGCTGCCGATAGGAATAATGAAAATGCGAAGCTGCGCTTTACACTGACGCCGGATACGACGGTGACGGTAGTGGCTAACAGGGTGCATTTGACTGCGCTTGATCCATTAGGATTAACTGCCGCCCAATTACAAGCAAATCCGCGCGGAGCAGGAATCGGAGCGGCAGCATTTAACACCCGCAAAAGTGTTGATCAGACCCAAGTCGGCGTGACGGTGGATCAGCGCATCAGTGCAACCGACTCGCTCACTTTTACACCTTATGGCGGCGAGCGCAAAACCACCCAATATCTTGCCTCAACGGTAAATGGCGTCATCAATCTAAAGCGCGATTTTTTTGGTATGGACAGCAAGTGGTTGCATTCGGAAAATATTGGCGGCATGCCTCTTAAAATAGTCGTTGGCGTGGATGGTAACGAAAACAGGGATCACCGTTTAACGTTTTCCAATATCGCAGGTCAGGAGAAAATTGCGGCGACAGATCAGGATTATTCAATGGAGGCGCGTAATCTTGACTTCTATTTGCAAGGTGAATTACGTCCTACCGATCGCTTGGCATTTACCGCTGGTTTACGGCAATCGCAAATTACCTTAAGTGCAAACAGCAACAACAATTTGGCCTCATTGGGTTCGCATACCTATCAAGCAGTAACCGGTATGGTTTCGGCGCAATATTACGTTCAGGAAAATGCAAACGTGTATGTGTCTTATGGCTCCGGCTTTGATACACCGACACTCAATCAGATCATCTATAGTCCGGGCTATGTCAATTCTGGTGGCACGAATACCGGCAATATTGGTATCAACGCCGCCAAGACCAAGCAGATCGAAATTGGATACAAGAGCCAAATTTCTAACAGCGCACAGGTAAAAATCGCTCTGTTTCACGCTGATACCACCGACGACATCGTGATTGCGGCAAGCAACGGCGGCAAAACATCCTATATGAATGCGCCAAAAACAACGCGTGATGGACTAGAGCTGAGTACAGAGTTTCAACTGCCGTATCACTTGCAAGCAAATGTCGCCTACACGTTGCTGGACGCCAAGGTTGCGCAGTCGTACACAGAAAACATTACCAATGCCAGCAATAATGTGACGACTTCTTATAACGTCGCACGGGGCAATCGTATTCCGGGCGTACCGAATCAAGGGTTATTTGCCGAGCTGGTTTGGCGTAAACCCGACAATTCGCTTGAGTTTGCGGTGGAGGGAAGGGCGGCAGGTAGCATGGCCGCAAACGATCTAAATAAGGCCTACGCAGGCGGATATAGTTTGATGAACCTGCGCGCGGTTGTACGACAGACACTGGGAAAATGGGCATTCACCGAATTTGCGCGTGTCGACAATGTGTTCGACCACGCATACGTTGGATCTGTGATTGTTAATCAAGCCAATAGTCAGTTTTATGAAAGCGCTCCTGGACGCAATTGGTTAGCGGGCGTCAATGCGAGCTATCGATTCTGAGTTTCTTACAATTTTAGAACTCTGATTGGTACCGAGTTGACACTGATTGCCAACTCGGTGCCATGCGGTTTAAACCGCATGGCTGGTATCCATGACTAGTCGCCGCCGCAAAAGCTAATCTTTGTGACGATGGTCAGTCCGCCATGGATACGGCTTGGTAACGTATATTCATTCCGGATTAACTGAATGTCTTTTACTTCGGCATCATCTTGCGGCGCCAGATAGTAAGCTGAGCCTGCGTATGTTGATATTTTCTGGATGTTTCCCTGATTACAAAATCAATGTCCTGAGGCGCTTGCACCTCGTCAAACATAGTAGCCAGGATACGTTTAAGCGCTTGATAGGTGGTCACGGCTTCCCCATTTTCTCGAAATCCGCCCAACCAGTTCGATTTTGGCGTGTGTTCCTCCAGCCAAGTGTAAGGCGAGGTCAACAGTAGTAGCCCTCCGGGACGTATGCGCGTTCCTATATCCACAAGAAATGCTGCAGGCTCTACTAAACGGTCAATCAAATTAGCTGCTAACACGAGGTCATAGTCACAATATTTTTTGCTCAGGTTACAGGCATCACCCTGACTGAAATTGACCTTGATGGCCTGTTCTGCATTTAACTCCAGCTCGCTCAGGCAAACTTCTCGATACTCAAACAACTCTCCTTCTATCGGCACTTCATACCGCACACGATCATGTTTGATGAGCGCTATGGCAACGTCGATGAAACGGGCCGAATAATCGACACCGTCCACATGAGAAAAATGCCTTGCAAGCTCCAGAGCGGAACGCCCAACGGCGCAACCAATATCTAAGGCGCGATGTTTTTTCTCACAAAGCATTGCAGAAATATCAGCGAGTTTTTTTGAAAAATTGGCAACCCCGAAATATTCGGGGCCATAGTGAAAATCCAGGTATTGCGCAACTGCTGAATCTGTTTCATAAGGATTCATCGGTAACTTTTCCTGATAGTGAGAGGTGACATAACGAAATCCTGCATGTTGAAAAAAATGACGCCGAAAGGCATATCGCGCAGAGCGCAATCCAAGATTGCCGGTCGAAATCCAGCTTCCGCCTTTTATTAGAATATGTTTCCCATCAAATGTGGGCACTGAAAAATCATCATATAAAGGATGTATTTTAAATCCCTGCAGGCCATCAGTCGCAGTACTGGTCCACTGCCACACATTGCCAATTACATCGTAAAACTCATCTTGCGGAAACTGATCAACAGGACATGGCGATGCCCAGTGTTCCAAGTTTACATTTCCCGGAGCCGAGACCCAATCAGGCTGGTCGCAGGCAATGCGCTCACGTAAAACTTTCCATTCCATTTCGCTTGGAAGTTGAATAGGTAACCCGGTGAATGCTGCCTTCCATGCGCAAAAAGCTGCAGCTTCATATTGATTAACTTCGACAGGCCAGTTCCATGGCATTGGAACTTCCTCCAACATAAGCCTTAATTTGAGACGTGTGGTTTGCTTAATGTCGCCGACCCAAAATGTCGGCATGCTGACGCCGCTATAACGACACCAATTCCAGCCCTCATCACTCCAGTAAGATTTTTCTTGATAGGCGCCATTCAGCACAAAAGCTAAAAATTCTTCGTTACTCACCAGGAACTGACTAACCTGAAAATCGGCAACGGCTATGTTGCGTTGCCCGTATTCATTATCCCAGCCATAAGTAGCATCGCTGCTTAATTTTCCTATAGATATGGATTGTGCCGGTATGTCGATCAGGCTGTTAATCGGTGCCTGGCCTAAGATATGGCTTGCGTGAGGACAGATGGGCCAACTGAAATCGGTAGACACATACGCCAGTGACAATTGGCGTATCAATACAGAAGAGGTTTCCAGGTGAATTCTCTCATGTTCTATGCCCATCAATAGAACCCAGACTGCACTATCCCTGTCTATCGGTGAGGCAATCTTTATGTGCGTAATAAGTTGTATGACTTTAGCGCGTACTTTGATGCGATATGCCCGCATCTGCATAATTGACGGCCAGTCATAATGCTGCTCATTCAAATCATCCCAACTCATTTCATCCACGCCAATAGCAACCATCGCCTCAATTTTTGGGTCAATACGCTCATTGATCAGATGGGCTGCCAATAACTTATTAATGAAAAATGCAGCGGTATGACCAAAATAAAAAATTAACGGGTGTCGTAAATTAATTGCCTTGTTGTACCAAGCCCGCTCGTCCGATAAACAGTTGAATAACGATTCGTAAAGATCAAATGTCTGAGTGAAATAGGCGAGGATTTCAGCGCGTTTTTGTTCCGAATTTGAGTGGTTTAAAAGGACGGTACGCGTGGGCTGCGGAAGAGTCATTATGTCGGAAAGTTTAGTTGAGTTGAATACGACATGGAGGAACCCCTTTCAAACAAGGAGCCATGGAAACCAGCATCCAAACAAAAATATTTCCTTAAGGAAATTACATATTGGAATTAAAAGTAGTGGTTGTCAAGAGCAAATAAAGAAAAAAATGGCACGAAAGGAATAGATGCAGCCGTCAAAAACACGACTACTTTTTAGAGAATTAGTTGATCACTTAAGCATTAAATACCTCCCTTGATAAAGCCAAAAAACTATTTACATTTTCCTTCAAGCGGCTAGATACGGGTGTCCTATGTGATTCGTCCTTCAAATGAATATCGGTAAATCAAAGCCACTTTTTTTTGTGCTTTTAACCTCGCTTCAACAGACCTGTTCGTGCCTGGCGTGAAAAGCCAGACAACTGTCGCGATCTGCATTCGTCATCGGTTTTAGGCGCTTATCAGAAACACTTTAAAAGTTTGTACGACTTGACGGCAGCGATCGCGATTTATAATCCTTGCCTCCTAATTTGGCAATCTACGGTCGATGTGGGGACGGGCGGTGAACAAATTAACTTCAACGCCTATGATTGACGTTGGCGCGGTTACAATTTTTGCTGACAAGGCAATATTGTTAGCCTTAGCACTGTTTATTTTGCACTGGTGACGGTTGTACTTTAAGGAGTAGGTATGCCGTTTGAAAACCACGATGGTCCGATCGATGTTCAAATTGATGAACCAGCAGCCTCCGTTGAAGGCCAGGTAATGCTTCAGAAAGCCATTCCAGACGGAGGCTGCGGAGGATCAACCATTCATCCATCTTCGGTCATTAGGTATGAGCCGGAGCGCGTTATCGTTGTCAATTTCTACGTCAAGAAGCGCGCTCGATCCACCTGCGTGGATAACGATACGCACATTTCCGGTCGCAATGGACGCGGCAAAACTTCTCTCCTTCGCCTCATTCCACTTTTCCCGGTGAGTATTCTTCACGCATGGTTAAACCGTCGGGCGAAGGTATGAAGCCAATTTGCGAGTACGTCTTTGATTCGCTGTCGTAATATCTGGTCTTCGAATACCGCAACTTCGACGGGTTGAAGCTGGCCATCATGCTCTACAATCAAAAGGACGCGCCATCGTATATTTTTTGTGATGGTGGATATGATTGTGAATTATTTTCTGAAAATGGCCGGTATGTTGAAAGTCGAATTCTTAATGGTCGGCTCAACTCCGCTCTCATACCGTTCTGCGATCCCATGCAACCCTTCCCGCTGGCTTACCATTGTTAACACAACTTTACAGTCCTGCTTTTTATTTCTCGTCGCCATGAACAAAGACCAGACAGTCACTATGACGTCGGCAGCCACATTGACAGGTCAATTGCCCAAACAGGTTTGGGTTTAAACACGTACCCATGGGCAATGGAATAACCGGCAAGAAAGAGTGCATAGAAATAAATGCCCTTTGCACCAAAATAAAGGGAATTAAAGTTGAAGTAAAAATGACAACATTTATCTTGACCGCGCTTAGTCTGCCGCCTATATTAGAAACGTAACCTGCGTTCGGCTTTCACTTTTCTGTGACTGTGAACCACTTCAAAGCCCCCAATACGAGCCTCATGTCCCCATCACCATTACTAACGATTGGATCATGTCATGCAAGCATTCCTGAGCAGAAAAGCCGCGGCAGTCGTCTTCGGCTCAATTAGTGCAATCACCTGTTTCTCAGCTGCCGCTTCAAGTCACCGCGAGGCGCCATTTATCAGTGGTCAGCCGAAGGTCGACGGCACCGACTTCTATATGTTTCGAAGTTACGAGCCGGGCCGTCAGGACTATGTCACTCTGGTAGCCAATTACATTCCGTTTCAAGATCCACAGGGTGGGCCAAATTTCTACCAATTTGACGCCAATGCGCTATATGAAATCAGCGTTGTTAATGATGGTGGGAACAAGGAAAATATTACCTTCCGCTTTAAATTTACGAATACTTCAAAACGTACCGCATTGACTGTCGGGGGGCAACCCACTCTTATTCCGCTCATCAATTCGGGTGTCATCAGCGGTGTTAATCCACCTGCCTTAAATGTTCGTGAAACGTACACCGTCGACATAGTGCGTGGCGACCGTCGTGTTGGTACCGTGAGTTCAGTCACCAACACGGCTAACGGTTCCAACGTCTTTGATAAACCGGTCGACAATATAGGTGACAAATCATTCGGCAGCACGACAGGTTATGCAACTTATGCGAACCAGCATATTTATAACGTGGCGATCCCTGGATGTGGCAATGGACGGCTCTTCGTGGGGCAGCGTAAGGAATCTTTCTACATCGCCGTCGGTAAGATATTTGACTTATTCAACCTCAATCCTTTAGGGCCTGAAACCGGTAACACCAACAATCTTGCTGCCAAGAACATTAGCTCACTCAGTTTGGAAGTGCCGATTTCATGCTTAACTAATGGTACTGAGCCGGTCATCGGTGGCTTTACTACTGCAAGCGTCCGCCAAGGCCGGTTGATCAATCCTAAACCAGCATCTGGAAACAACAACGCTGTGAAGGAAGGCGGCCCATGGGCGCAAGTGTCGAGGCTGGGAATGCCATTGGTCAACGAAGTGGTGATTGGATTGGACGATAAGGATCGTTTTAATGCATCCAGACCTTCCGCTGATACACAGTTTGCTGCTTACGTCACAAATCCGTCGCTTCCTGCGCTCATACAGACGTTATTTCCGTCTGCTCCAGCGCCTACCAACTTTCCGCGAACCGATCTGGTGGCAGCGTTCTTGACCGGTATCAAAGGCGTTAACCAGCCGGCGAATGTCAAAGCCAGCGAAATGTTACGCTTAAACACTACTATTGCGCCAACACCTCAAGCCACTCAAAATGCGCTTGGTGTAGCTGGTGGAGACAACGCCGGGTTCCCAAATGGTCGTCGTCCTGGGGATGATGTCGTTGATCTATCCGTACGCGTGGCAATGGGCGCATTGTGTGTGCTCACCGGGGCGACCGATACCTTGGGTGTTGGATGTAAACCGAGTGACGCAGCGGCTGGCGGCCTGGCATTTACCGACGGCGTACGCAATGATGCGACAACTTTCCAAGCGGTGTTCCCGTATCTCAACACGCCCCTGCCGGGCAATAATTGAGGAGCCAACATGATCACCAAAAAGTGCATGATGGGTCTCGGGTCAGCGCTGGTTCTATCCGTGCTCTTGGGCGGTTGCGGTGGTGGTGGGGATAACCAAACGCCATTTGATCGCACCGGTTCGAATAATACCGCTGAACCTGTGGCTTCGCAGGACGCCTTCATCGATAGCGTCAACGGGATTATTGCAACAACGTCCGATGTCACCGAGCCGGTTTCCATCGATTCGATTACGGCTACAACGCCGAATAATACCGCTCCTCTGCCGCTTACGTAATGGCTTTCACCTAAAGCCCGCAGGCACTTTGGATGATTATTGCGTTAGGTCTTGATGACCTGCCGCAATGACCCTCCACGGCGTCTGCGGTTTCTAGTTTGCCGTCGCAACGACGCCAACGAACTGTGTCTGAAGGTCTTTTGTGCGACGTGAATATCCATGACATCATTCAACGCCCTGGTGGCGGCATTGTTATTTTCAGCCTTTTCGTTTCCGGCTTTTTGCGCGCCGCATATCCCCGTTAGCGACGCGGAAGTGATTGAATATTTGCCGCGACGTACTGCCCCGTCGCAGATTGAATTTCGTGCCTTGCGTAGTCGTCTGGCAGCATCACCCGGTGATATGTCACTGGCGCTCACGCTTGCCCGCCGCTACATAAGTCAGTCGCGCGTAGAGGGAGATCCACGCTATCTCGGTTACGCCCAAGCGGCGCTGGCACCTTGGTATGACAAGGCCAGTCCACCGACTGAAGTGCGTGTCATGCGTGCCACATTACTACAAAGCACACATCAGTTCCCTGCGTCGCTGCTTGATCTTGACGCGGTAGTGAAGGCTGATCCGCGCAATGCACAGGCTTGGATCACGCGGGCCACTGTGCTGCAGGTGATGGGCGACTATGCGCGTGCCACCCAGAGTTGCAATGAGCTGCGTGAAATAGCGCCAGTGCTGATTACGATTACTTGCTTATCGAATGTTTCCAGTTTGAGTGGACAGGCTCGTCAAAGTTATGTGAGGTTGAAATCGGCGCTTGATCACGCGACAGAAGTGGACCCTGGTATTAGAATTTGGGTGGTTACTTTGCTTGCCGAAATGGCAGTGCGACTCGGAGAGTCTCGTGAGGCTGAGGAGTATTTTAAAACGGCGTTGACGTATGACGATGCTGATAGTTATTTGTTAGGCGCATACGCAGATTTTTTATTGGATCAGAAGCGTGCAGCCGACGTGATCCCTCTGCTCAAAGATAAAACGCGCGTCGACGCTTTGTTACTGCGCTACACACTGGCTTTACAGTCGACGGGCAATCACGCCGCAGCCGATCAGATTGCAGTGCTCGATTCCCGTTTTGCTGCAGCCATGTTGCGTATGGACACCGTCCATCAACGCGAACAGTCACGTTTTGAATTGCAGTTGATGCATCGCGCTCCATCAGCATTACAACTGGCGCAGCGTAATTGGGCGATTCAAAAGGAGCCAGCCGACGTGCGCGTTTTTCTGGAGGCTGCGCTTGCTGCGAATAATAAGGCTGCCGCTGAACCAGTGCTGGATTGGCTAAAAAAGACCCGGCTTGAAGATCAAGTCATCAACGCGCTCGCAGCCCAAGTCATTGCGGGGTCATGAGATGAGGCGCCTCCTCACTATCTTCCTGCTGGCCGCGACGGGATTGCTTTCCGTTCCTGTCCACGCCCACAAGCCAAGTGACAGCTATCTCACCTTAAAGGTGAGTGATAAGTCCGTCGAAGGCCAGTGGGACATCGCGCTTCGTGATCTCGATTTTGCCATCGGTCTGGACCAGGACGGCAACGGTGAACTGACATGGGGTGAAATCCGTGCCCATCAACGCGACATTGCTGCCTATGCGTTGGGACATCTGACGCTTTCCAATGCTGGCACCAAATGCCCCATTACGAGCGGCCTGCAGTTAGTCGATAACCACAGCGATGGCGCTTATTCAGTGTTACGTTTTACCGCGAGTTGTAGCGCGCAGATTGAAAAACTTGATGTTGATTATCGCCTTCTGTTTGACATCGATCCACAGCACCGCGGCTTGCTGAACCTGCAATCTGGCGGTCAAAACTCAACCGCCATTTTTTCTCCGGGGACGCCGCATCAGACGTTGGTGTTGCGAGAGGCAAGCAAGCTCGCACAATTTGAAGACTATCTGATAACGGGCATCTGGCACATCTGGAAAGGATTCGATCACATCCTGTTTTTGTTATCGCTTTTGTTACCCGCGGTGCTTCAACTCGGCGACAAGGAGCGTCGCCCATCCGATAGCTTCAAAGCGTCGTTTATCGATGTACTTAAAATCGTTACCGCTTTTACACTGGCACATTCGATGACGCTTACATTGGCGACCTTGCAGGTGATATCACTGCCGTCACGGTGGGTCGAATCAGCGATTGCGGCATCGGTTGTTTTGGCCGCACTTAACAATCTGTTCCCGTTGTTTCAGGGGAAGCGATGGATGGTGGCGTTTGCGTTCGGATTGATTCACGGCTTTGGCTTCGCTAGTGTGCTGACCGATCTGGGGCTTCCTCAGTCATCCTTGTTGTTGGCATTAGTCGGGTTTAACCTTGGTGTTGAGATCGGGCAGCTTGCCATTGTCTCGGTATTTTTGCCGTTGGCCTATGCCATTCGCAGAACGATGTTTTATCGAAGCGCCGTTTTTTCTTTCGGCTCCAGTCTTATCGTGTTGATTGCTACGGTCTGGTTAGTAGAGCGCTTATTTGACCTGAGAATCTTTACAGTTTCTGCATAGGAAGCAATGGGAGCGTACAAAATGCATAATCCAAAAGCGCAGTTGCCACGTAAGGATTTCCCTCGCTCTGACACGCAGCGAGGTTTTACGTTGATTGAAATAATGGTAGTCGTCGTGATCATGGGCATTCTTGCTGCGTTGGTGGTACCCAAATTAATGGGCCGGACCGACGATGCGCGCGTGATGGCTGCGCGCTCCGATATCGCAACATTGATGTCATCGCTGAAACTGTACAAGCTCGACAACCAGCGTTATCCGACCACCGAACAAGGCTTGCAAGCCTTGATTACCAAACCAACTAGTGGCCCTGTTGCAAACGGTTGGAAAACCAACGGCTATATCGATAAGCTGCCCAAAGATCCTTGGGGTAATCCGTATCAATACTTGTCGCCCGGTATCAAAGGCGAAATTGACGTGTTCTCATATGGTGCTGATGGTCATCCCGGTGGGGAGGGTAACGATGCCGATATTGGCTCTTGGGATCTGTAATGCGGGGAGAACGAACCGCAATCTGCGCAAAGGATTCACGTTGCTGGAGTTGCTGGTTGTGGTGGTGATTGCCGGTATCACGTTGGGACTAGTATCGCCAAATGTTTTCCAAAGCGACTATCAGGTGATGGAACACGATGCACAACGGATTGCGCTGCTTTTACAGTTAACACGGGAGGAGGCTATTTTGCGTAATCAAGCCACAGCGTTCGAAGCTGATAGTAATAGCTATCGCTTTCTGATAAAGGAAGAAAGTGGGTGGCAATTGCTCACGCAGGATGATGTGCTGCGCGAACGTGCATTCAAACATACACCCATGCATCTATCAATGAAGCCACCGGCAACTGACGCTGGACCCTCGGTCCGTATTGCATTTGGGCGCGAGCCGGTAGACAAGCCTTTTACGTTGACTTTTGTTAGCGGTGAAATCAGCGTTGTGATTCGCGCTGACGGCATCGGTCATTTTTGGGTGGAATAAATGTCCACTCTACGCGTGCTTAGCTTTAAAGAGGGATTTACCCTTTTGGAAGTCTTGGTGGCATTGGTCATTGTCGCCACGGCGCTTGGCGCGAGTCTGCGTGCCGTCGGTAGCCTGACGCAAAATAGCAATGGCTTGCGGGCTGCCATGATGGCAACCTGGTCGGCGGAAAACAAAATGACACAACTGCGTCTGGGTCATGAATGGCCTTCGATCGGCGATAGTACCTTTAATTGTGCGCAAGGAGCATGGCAACTGCTATGCAAACAGCATGTATCAGGTACGCCGAACCCGTATTTCCGACGGGTTGAGGTATCGGTATTTGATGCTGCCGATCAGGAGCGCCGCATCGTCAATTTGACGCAGGTGGTACCTAATGGGCAATAGGCGGGTTAATGGGGGCAATCTCGCTATCAAATCGTGCAATCCGCGATCCGTTGCGCGTGGCTTCACACTAGTGGAACTCATCATCGCGATTACCATTTTGGCGCTAGTTGCTGTTCTTGGCTGGCGAGGACTGGATGGTATTGTGCGCGCCCGCGTTGCGCTGACCGCCGAAATGGAACAAACGCGTGCCATGCAATTGACCTTTGCGCAGCTACAAAACGACTGTGCGCTGCTCGCACCGGGTAGTTTGCTATTGGCCCGGCCTACCTTGCTGGTAGCCCAAAATCGCTTCTTACTAGTGCGATTGGTATTTTCTGATCAGCAACCAAGCCATGTTCAAATCGTTGATTACCACTTACGCAATGGTGTACTCACGCGCCAGGAATCGGTCGCAACCCGCGATTTAAACGCGCTTGATGCGATGTGGCAGACCACGCTTAACGACTCAAGTAATGATACAGATAACTTATCACCGAACACGCAGATGGTGGTTTTGCAATCGAATGTCGCGACTATGCAGCTTCGATTATGGGGAAGCGACGGATTAGGATGGCGCCAACCCGACTCATCCGGAGGAGCTAGTCTGGACGTCAGGCCAGGTGCCAACCGATGGACTGGGCTTGAAGTCGCCTTACAGCCGCGCGGACGTGATAGCAACATGATCAAAATTTTCTTGTTAGGCGCGACATGAGAGTATCTGCCCCGCGCCCATTTTCCTCCCGTTTTTCGCAGCGCGGCATAGCGGTGGTAACAGCTTTGTTGTTGACAACCTTGGCAGTCACCATTGTAGCCAACCTGTTCTGGCAACAGCAAGTGCAGATACGCTCCCTTGACAACCAGCGCATGCAGCTTCAGAAAATGTGGGTAATGCGTGGCGCGATGGATTGGGCCAGTTTGGTTTTACGTACGGGCGGGCGGCAATCCCTTGTAGATCATTTAAACCAGCCATGGGCTACACCACTGGCGGATACGCGCCTTGAACAGTATCTCGATGACGGACGATCCGGTGTCGATTCTGCTGGCGATGCTGGAGATACCGTCCTTTCCGGTAACATTATCGACGCTCAATCACGCTACAACCTGAATAACCTCAGCGCCAATGGCGTCGTTAATCCCGATGAGCTGGCAGTTTTCAAACGCCTTCTGGAGAACCTGCATGTTCCTGTCAGTGTGGCCACGGTTGTGGCGCAGGCTATCGCCGCCGGGCAACCAATCCTCATACCCGTGGCAGCATCGGGGCAACAAACGCTCCACTCCAGGGACGCGACTCTTCCGATCATGCAAACTGACGATTTATTGTCTTTACCCAACTTTACGCTGGAAATGCTTCTTCAAATGAAGGAGTTTGTCGTAGTGCTACCGGTTCCGACTCCGGTAAATGTCAATACCGCTCCGGCAGAAGTACTGGCCGCGTGCTTAGGAAAACTAACCTTGGCGGACGCCCAAACGCTGGTTGCTAGCCGACGGAATGCACCGTTTGTAGACGTGCAACAAGTGTTGGAGCGAATGACACAACTGTTTTCCACGCAATCCTCTTTGACTGCCAACGTTGGCGTTTCCAGTAATTTTTTCTTCGTCAGTAGCAAGATTCGCATGGGCCGCGCTGTACTCAAAACGGTATCGCTGATACAGCGCACCAATAATCGTAGCGGCAGCAGCATTTTGTGGATCAGAGAACAATGAAGGGTTATCAGTTTTGAGTACTTTATATATTCGACTACCTCTGAGGACCACGATCAATTCCGCAGCGGCGTTACCCATGCCGGATTGTCGGTTCGCGCTAATATCCGAACAGGGCCGCATTGTTGATCAAGGAACGAACCAACTGTCCGGTCTGGCTGAACATATTGGCGCCGCCGCGCGAGTGGTCTTGATAGTAGCGGCTGGCGACGTCAATCTGTTGCGACTGCCGATTCCGCCGTTGTCAGATACCAAATTGAGATTGGCATTGCCGAATCTTGTTGAAGAGCATTTGCTGACTGACCCGCACGATTGCGTGATTGTTGCGAGCCGGAAGAGTAATGGTTCCAACGGTAATCTGCGCCTCATTGCCGTCGTGCAACGGGATTGGCTGGCGTTGATAGTGAAGACCGTGCTATCGCTTGGCGCCAACAAACTCGTGGCGTTGCCAGCGCAGCTTTGCCTGCCGCTGCCCGAGGCCGGAACAGCCGTCGCTGCCGTTACCGATTACGGTGCTGATATGGATGTCACGTTGCGACTCGCTGAGAATGACGGCATGGGCTGGTTAATTAGTCCGCTTCCGGGGCAGTCGGCAGCACAAGCGGTGTTGTATGGACTGACTACCATTGTGCCGCATCAGTTGGTGACACTTTATGTAGATGAATCTAGCCGGTCGGCTTATGAGGAACTCGGCGACGAGCAGGTCACGGTAATCCCTGACGAATGGGAGCGCTGGGTTGGTGGCGCTCAAAAATTGACGAAGAGTGGCGGCCTTGATTTGATGGACGGACTGACGGTTAGAGGGGCACGCACCGATGTTAATTGGCGTCGATGGCGCTGGCCTCTGGGATTGGCAACAGCATTGCTGTTAGTAAATATTTTCAGCTTAAATGTGGAATGGTGGCGCATGCGCCGAGAAGCCAGCAGTATCCGGGCCGATATGGCGCAAAGCTACCTTGTCGCCTATCCAAACGAGAGCGTGATTATTGATCCCATTGCACAAATGAACCAGAAAATTGCCCTTATGGAACGGCGCAGTGGTCAGCTTGGGGCTGACGACTTTTTGGTGCTCACGGCCGGTTTCGGCCAGGCTTGGGCCGCACTGCCACGCAGTGCCGGGAAGAATGCGATTATTGCGCTTGAATATCATGACCGCAGTTTGCTAGTGCGTTTAAAAAATGCCGCCGAAGCCAATGCCATTGAAGTACAAATGAGGAGCGCTTTGGAGGCTAATCAGTTAACGCTGATTAAGCCAACTTCCGGCATATGGCAGATCAGGAGTATCAAGTGAATTCTCCGTCCAATCCATTGCGGTCGACTTGGGGAAAAATGCGGAGGTCGGCAACCGATTTCTGGTTACAACGAAATCTTCGTGAACGCCGCTTGCTGAGCGCTTCTGCGATATTCATCGTGCTGGTCATCATGCATTTATTGTTGATTGGGCCAGCACTGTCAGGAAGGGCGCGCTTGCAAAAAGACTTGCCGACACTGCGTCAGCAATCGGTAGAAATGCAATCCTTGACGGCAATAGCTGCAACGCTATCGAGTCGCCAGGCAGCAGAGCGCATTTTGCCATTGAGCAAGGAAACGGTAGAAGCCACGCTTAAGAGCAAAGGTCTACATCCGCAAAATGTGAGCATGAGTGGTGACATTGCGAAGGTGCAATTGTCTCAGGTGGATTTTGTCAGCTTGCTTGACTGGCTTGACAATGCCCAAAAGTCCGCACATTGGGAAATTACGGAGGCCAATATTAACGCGCTTGATGATCCCGGTACGGGAAAAAGTGCGCAGCCCGGGATCGTGAATGCGAGTGTCACGCTCGTGGGGCAAAAGCATGAGTAGCGTCTTGGATATCAGCCAGTATTTCAGCGTAAACAGCAGCTTAAACAGCAGCTTTTATTTTGGTTCCAGGCTGATTAAGTCAATGAGAACATTATGCGGGCGTTAACCCTTGGAATCAGGTGGGCCGGAGCCGCAACATTGAGTGTGCTAATAACGGTGTTGGTTTTTCTCCCAGCGGCGTGGTTGGGGCCGCTATTAGAAAATAAGACAGGCGGCCGAATCACCTTGGGCGATACACAAGGTTCGTTGTGGCGGGGCTCTGCTTTTATCGGCGTTGCGGCCAACGACAACGGTCCCGTGATGCCGTTGTTGCCAGGTCGATTGGTCTGGCATCTTTCGCCGCTGGTATTGGTGGGATTGGTGGACGCGACATTCGCAAATGTGCAAGTACTGTCGCAACCGGTCACGGTACGCGGCAACTGGACTAGCTTGACCATCAGTGCGGCGAGTGTTGCGGTCCCGGCAGAACGGTTGATGGCATTTGGTGCGCCCTTAAACACACTACAGCCATCAGGGATGATTCGGTTAGCCTGGAATCCCATGACGCTCCTAAGGACGACTAAGGGCCTGGATTTGCACGGAGTGATGACACTAGACATGATCGGGATCGGATCGCGCCTTTCGCCGGTCAAGCCGCTTGGCAGTTATCGCATGCATTTTGATTGGATGGGTAACCAGGCAGGGTTAACGTTGAAGACAATAACCGGATCATTATTACTGAATGGTAGTGGTAATTTACACAACAGTCATGTACAGTTTTCAGGAACAGCAGAAGCGGCGGCGGGGCAAGAGAAACAATTGGCGATGATACTGAGTTTAATCGGCCAACCTCGCCATCTGAACGGGAAAAACGTTACCGATCTAGATTTCAAATCTTGAAAGATAAAATGCATCTCTTCACCCCCTCACCATTGGTATCGCTCAGCTGGCGTGTCGCCATTATGACGTTGCTGACTTGCGTAACTGCGGCCACCGTCCCCTCTGTCTTTGCAGCAACTATTAAAGATAATATAAATGACGGCGTCGGCGGTCAGGCAATAATGAATTTTGTCGGTGCTGACATCGAGTCGGTGATCAAAGCCATCGGACAGTACACCAATAGGACATTCATCATTGATCCGAGGGTTAAGGGAACGATCAATCTGGTGTCGGAAAAACCGCTGAGCAAATCGCAGGCCTTCGCATTGCTGGCATCAACTCTGCGTCTACAAGGTTACGCGGTGGTGCAGGGCGACGGCTTCGTTAAAGTGGTTCCTGAGGCGGACGCCAAGTTGCAACTAGGCGCGATACCTTCGGCGGGTGTCAGAGGCGACCAGATTGCAACGCAGATATTTGCGCTGAACTACGAATCTGCAAGCAATATCCTTCCAATATTACGGCCATTGATTTCGCCAAACAATACGATCAATGCCAACCCCGGCAACAACACACTAGTGGTCACCGACTATGCCCAAAATCTGCAGCGCCTCGGAAAAATGATTGCTGCGCTCGACGTGCCAGCGGTCAGAGATCTGGATGTCATACCGGTGCGCTATGCAGTGGCCAGCGATATCGCTGTTATGGCGAGTAAATTGCTTGATACCGGTGCTGTTACACAAGGAGGAAACGATAGCGCGCGCACCATGATTCTGGCCGATTCCAGAACTAATTCGCTGGTTATTCGCGCGCCTTCTGCGGCGCGCGCCATGTTGGCAAAAGCGCTGATTACCAAGCTTGATCAGCCCACGACGCAGGTTGGCAATGTACATGTGGTTTACCTGAAAAATGCCGATGCCGTAAAGCTGGTGAAAACGTTGCGCTCCATTGTTTCGTTCGACAGCTCGGCAACCACGGCCGGTCCTTCGTCCAGCGGTCCGGCTTCCAACGTTAACGCTGGTGGGGCATTCCAGAATACGAACAGCGGCGCATCCGGTACGTTAATGTCAAGCGCATCGTCGGCTTCGGTCGGCAGTCCCGTCCCATCAGTCGGAGGTGGCGCCGGCTTTATTCAGGCGGATGAAACGACTAATACGCTGATCATTACTGCCAGTGATGCTGTCTATCGTAATATGCGCGGCGTTATCGATCAACTCGATACGCGGCGCGCGCAGGTCTATGTTGAAGCCTTAATCGTTGAGGTGACAGATACGGCGGCCAGCGAGATCGGCGTGCAGTGGCTGGCCCTCAGCGGAGATAAAAATAGTGCTTATCGCGTCGGCGGAGGCACGGGATTTACCGGAACGAATACAGGCATCACTAGCGGCAACCTGTTCAATACTGCGATCGCTCTGCAAGCGAATTCTGGCGCATTGCCTAACTTCGGCGCTGGCTTGCAGCTCGGCGTGTTTCGCCAGATTGCAGGAAAAATTGGCTTAGGTGCGCTTGCCAGTGCCTTGAACGCCACGAGCGGCAGCAACGTGCTATCGATGCCAAACTTGCTGACGCTGGATAATGAAGAGGCGCGGATCGTGGTCGGACAAAACGTTCCTTTTGTGACTGGATCGTACGCCACAACGGGTGGAACCACCACCAATCCCTTTACCACAGTCGATCGAAAGGACGTGGGAACTGCGCTCAAAATTAAGCCGCATATTTCCGAAGGTGGTACTGTGCGGCTGGAAATTTCTCAAGAAGTGTCAGCGGTGGTCCCGAGTACCGCATCCAATCAGAATGGGCCAACTACCACCAAGCGGTCGCTAGAGACGAATGTGCTAATTGATGATGGCGGCATCATCGCATTGGGTGGTCTGATTGGGGACGATAACGAACATACTATCCAGAAGGTACCCTTGCTGGGGGATCTGCCATTTATTGGTAATTTATTTAAATATCAGTCTGGCTCCCGCAACAAAACCAATCTGATGATCTTCCTTCGCCCCACCATTATCCGCAACAAGGAGCAGAGCGCTACGATCGTTGCTGACCGTTACGATTACATGCGTAATGCCCAGATTAGTGTTCAGCCGAACAAAAGTATTCTTACCGATTTCGGTTCCTCCGTGACACCAATACTAGAAGATGGCGGTCCGTTCGTCGATCTCAGGTCGAGACAGCAACGTGCTCCGGACATGCTGATCCCAGAGCAGCAGCAAGGTACAGCAGATAAACTCGGAATAGAAGTAAGGGAATCACCGGAAGTGTTGAAGGAAAAAATGCCATGAGCGATATTGGCAGGACCGATACGCAACTATTGCCGTATGCATTTGCCCGGCATAACGCATTGCTGGCTCAACGCACCGGAGGTGCCGATAACACGGACCATCCGGTGGAGTTGTGGATTTCCGACATAACCCAGCGGGCCGCGATTGCTGAAGTCGGTCGTCGCTTCGGCCAGATGCGGTTGCATGTGATATCGCGTGAAGAGCTTGATGCCGCAATTGCGCGCGCTTATGCAGGTTCTGGCGGCGATGCAGCGCAAGTAGTGGATGAGTTTGAATCCGATCTCGACCTCGCCAAACTGTTACAGGATATGCCTGCAGTCGTGGATCTGCTAGAGTCATCGGACGATGCGCCGGTGATTCGCATGATCAACGCTTTGCTGACACAAGCTTTACGAGAAGGGGCATCGGATATTCATATCGAACCATTCGAGCAGATCTCGGTAGTGCGCTTTCGCGTTGACGGTAGTTTGCGCGATGTCGTACGACCACGGAAGGCAATCCACGCGTCGCTGATTTCTCGGATCAAGATCATGGCGCAAATGGATATTGCGGAGAAACGATTACCGCAAGATGGTCGCATTACTCTGCGGGTTGGTGGCAAGCCTGTAGATGTAAGGGTCTCCACTTTGCCGACCGGTCATGGTGAACGGGCAGTGCTGCGCTTGTTGGAAAAAGAAGCTGGTCGGCTCGATCTGCAACATCTCGGTATGAGCGCTATCGTGCAGACGCAGTTCGACCGATTGATCGCCCAGCCGCATGGCATCGTTCTGGTAACAGGACCAACTGGTTCCGGAAAAACGACCACGCTGTACGCTGCGCTATCGCAACTGAATACTTCCAGTACGAATATTTTGACAGTTGAAGATCCGATCGAATACGAACTGGCGGGGATTGGCCAGACCCAAGTCAATGCGCGTATCGACATGAGTTTCGCTAAAGCGCTGCGAGCAATTTTGCGGCAAGACCCGGATGTCATCATGATTGGTGAAATACGTGATCTGGAAACCGCTCAAATTGCGGTACAGGCTTCGCTGACCGGACACTTGGTACTGGCAACGTTACACACCAATGATGCGGCTGCAGCGGTAACGCGGTTACTGGATATGGGTATAGAACCCTTTTTGTTGTCATCCTCTTTGTTGGGTGTGGTGGCACAGCGTCTGGTTAGAAAATTATGCACTCATTGCCGCCGCCATGATGGACAGTTCTGGCAGGCCGTCGGTTGTGAGCGCTGCGCGCACATCGGGTATCAAGGGCGGGTGGGTGTGTACGAATTAATGCAGGCAACTGATCAGATTCAGTCACTCATTCACAATCGTGCGTCCGAAGCCGAAATACAGCAAGTGGCGCAACGCGACGGCATGCAAACCATGCGCCAGGATGGCGAGCGCTGGCTTGCCGACGGTGTCAGTACGCATGCGGAATTGCTACGCGTCACCAAAGAGTAAGCGAGGACTACCATGCCAGCATTTCGGTACGAAGCAGTGGATAATAATGGTAGTAGTATCAAGGGCGTGGTCAATGCCGACAGCGCAAAAATGGCGCGGACCGGTTTGCGCAGCCAAGGCTTATTGCCGCTTAATGTCGATCCGATTACGCAGCAGGTGGATGCTGCCGGAAATCTTCAACGGCGGGGCTTTGCCGGACACCTTTCCACCGTTGAGATTGCATTGTTCACGCGCCAGCTCGCCAGTTTGTTAGAAGCCAGCCTGCCGCTCGAGCAGGCATTAACTGCACTGATGGAGCAAGCTGAGCGAACCTATCAGCGTGATTTGATCGCTTCTATACGCTCGGACGTTATGGGCGGCGCGTCCTTGTCTGCCGCGTTGGCTGCGCATCCGCGAGATTTCGCTGACATTTATCGCGCTCTGGTCGCTGCCGGTGAACAAATTGGTCAATTATCGCGTGTACTTTCGCGCCTGACAGATTACATCGAAAGGCGCAATGCCCTCGTACAAAAGGTCAAACTGGCATTCACGTATCCGGCTATCGTCACCGTGGTGGCATTCATCATCGTGATCTTCCTGTTGACGTATGTGGTGCCACAAATCGTTGCTGTATTTGCCAATACCAAACAGAAATTACCGTTGCTGACCGTGCTGATGCTGGCGACCTCCAGCGTCGTACGCAACTATGGCTGGGCGGTGTTGTTGACGGTGTGTCTCTTGATGTATGGCTGGCGCATGGCTTTGAAGAATCCCGTGACCAAAATGCGCTGGGATACCTGGCTGTTACGCGCACCGCTTTACGGAAAGTTCGAACGTAGCCTCAATACGGCGCGTTTTGCCAGCACGCTAGCCATTACCACCGGTTCCGGTGTACCGATACTGAAGGCATTGCAAACCAGTCGGGATACGCTCTCCAATGTCGCGATGCAGCAACAGGTGGATACGGCCGCTGCCAGCGTTCGTGAGGGTATTAGTCTGGCGCAGGCTTTGTCAGCACACAAACATTTTCCTCCTTTGTTGATTCATATGATCAGGGCCGGCGAGGTCACAGGCGAGCTACCAGCAATGTTGGAGCGGGCTGCCAATGCGCAGGAACAAGATCTTGAACGACGCGCAATGACCATGGCCGGCTTGCTGGAGCCAGCCCTGATTCTGGCGATGGGGGTGGTGGTATTGCTGATTGTGCTGGCGGTACTGATGCCGATCATCGAAATCAATCAACTGGTGCGCTAAAACACATATAACTCGCTCACATCAGGTTTGGCGTCTGGAATTGGTATTAGTAAAAGAAAAATAGCCGAGGGAAGGATCGCGTTGCTTCTCTATACTGCGCGGCTATTTCTGACATAGTGTTTAATAAAATAGATCAGCGCAAGGCGGTCATATGAGTGAAAAATTAAGTAAAAGGTTAAGCAAGCATTCCAAACGTATGCCGGAACGTCTTAGCCTGCTGCTATTCATGCTGCTTTGCGCTTGCACTGCTTACTGGGTAATAACACTGGTCAAGCCTCCAACACGCGTGGTCGTAGCACCGCCGCAGCCGGAGAGACCACCGATCAATGTGATGATGGCGGCAGGTTTATTTGGAGGGCGCGAGACGGTGACGGTCGCCAGCAATTACCAGTTACTGGGTGTAGTCGCTGCGAAAAAATCTGAGGAAAGCGTTGCCATTCTGAGTGTCGATGGCAAGCCTGCCAAAGCGGTGAGGCAGGGTAGGGAACTGTTACCCGGGACCAGTATTCAAGAGGTGCATCCTAACTATGTTCTGCTGTCCGAAGCAGGTATTTTGAAGCGTGTAATGCTGCCTGAAGAAGTGCAGCCCAAATCGGGGCCACTCGGACCGCCTTCGTTATTGACACCTCCTCAGACGGCACAATAAACGTTTGCGCAGGATGAAAATATCGGCATTTGAGCACCGATCGTTACTGCACAAAAGTCGTCGCGGCAAAACTAGATATTATTCAATGCAATTAATGCCTCCGCATCAAGTTGCAGCGCACCCGCCAACACATTCTCACGCAGATGGGCGATTGACTTGGTACCGGGAATCACGAGTATGTTCGGCGCCCGCTGTAGCAGCCATGCCAGCGCTACTTGCATCGGGTTGACCTGCATGGAGGCGGCCACGCGCGTTAAGGTGTCCGACTGCAGCGGTGTGAAACCACCGAGCGGAAAAAACGGCACGAAAGCAATCTTCTGCGCAGCCAGCGTATCGATCAGTGCGTCGTCGTCACGGTGCGCCAGATTGTATTGATTTTGCACGCAGACGATATCGGTAAATTGCTGCGCCTCTGCCACTTGCTCTGCGGTCACATTGCTAAGCCCGATGTAACGGATCAGCCCTTCTTGCTTCAACCGTACCAACGTTTCCATCGAAGCCGCTAGTGACGAATTATCGGGGCCAGTAATGCCGGGCGCGCGCAAATTGACAACATCGAGCACATCGAGTTGCAGGTTGCGCAGATTATCATGCACGGCGGCACGTAACTCCTGTGCGCTATGGGATGGTATCCATGATTCGTCTTCGCCGCGCCGGAAGCCGATCTTAGTGACGATGGTTAGCCCGTCAAAGTAAGGATGCAACGCTTCGCGAATAATTTGATTGGTAACGTGTGGCCCATAAAAGTCCGATGTGTCGATGTGGTTGATGCCCAGTTCCATTGCGTCGCGCAGAACAGCCACCGCACCAGCACGGTCCTTCGGCGGACCCCATACGTGGGGACCGGCCAGTTGCATGGCGCCATAGCCGACGCGATTAAACGAAAGGGCGCAATTGGCCGGGGTGAATTGGTCGTCGGAAAGTTGATAAATGGTCATGAAAAATCCTTGGGTTGTGTTGTGATTAGTCAGGCCTTCACCGCCAGCCTGTCTGGTTATCTAATTCTCTAATTGTCTGTCAAGCACCGTTGCGCAACTGGTCACGTCATTGTAGCCACGTCCACGTTGTGTGATAATCCGTTCAGCACCGAACGGGCTGTTCGGCATACCGCACAATCAGGTAGACAAATAATGAGTTCAGAATCTTATTCGATGGCAGATCTAGCGACCTTCGCGCTGGTGGCTCAGCACAAGGGGTTTCGTCAGGCTGCGCGCGCCAGCGAGCAATCAGCATCGACGCTCAGCGAGGCTATTCGCCGGTTAGAAAATCAGCTTGGCATACGTTTACTGCTCAGGACCACTCGCAGCGTCACGCCGACAGAGGCCGGAGCGTTGCTATTGCGGCATTTGATGCCAGCATTGGACAACGTTCACAGCGCGTTAGACGTGCTGAACGATCTGCGCGATAGTCCGCGCGGCACACTGCGTTTAAATGTGCCGGTAGTCGCGGCCCGGTTTTTTCTTTTGCCGATTATTAACGCCTTTATGAGCGCCTATCCGGACATCACGGTGGAGGTGGTGGTGGACAACAATTTTGTCGATGTCATTGCCAGCGGTTGTGACGCTGGCATACGCTACGGGGAAGAGTTGGAGCAGGATATGATCGCAGTGCCGATCGGCCCGCGTAAGCAACGCTTTGCGGTCGCTGCCGCACCATCCTATCTGGCGTTGCGCGGTATGCCGATACACCCGCGTGATTTGATGGAGCACGCTTGCTTGCGTGGTAAATTTCTCAGCGGCGCGATGCACCCTTGGGAATTCGAGCGCGACGGCAAGAAGTTGTGTGTAGAGCCAACTGGCCCACTGATCATCACGCCGACCATCGCCGACATCGCGGTCAGCGCTGCTGTAGCCGGACATGGCATCATCTATCTGTTCGAGGAATGGCTCGCGCCGTATCTGGAATCCGGTCAATTGGTGCCGATATTGGAGGAGTGGTGGCCACGCTTTCCTGGCCCGTTTTTATACTTTTCCGGACGGCGTCACCTACCGGCTCCGTTGCGGGCATTTGTCGATTTCATCCAAACACCGGTCTAACGGGAAGAAGCTGCCGACCGTTAAACTTCCTCAACTTAACTTCAATCTTATTGATAACTTAAGCATCGAATGATGTGGGTGAGGTCGATGACGTTCTTTCATTTTAAAGATGACTTTCAGGCTTGAGAGACGCTTGATATGGTGAACCGTAAAAGCTCGGCGTTTATGTAGTAGAAGGAAATGCTTTCCAAATTAAGCCTTCCTTTTAGCATACACATAGCGGCACATTGCCTCTTGGCTAATCTGCATCTCTCCACTTATATTTCTATTTTGGCTTCGGGTTACCCCATGGACGTCAGCTAAGCGAAGCTTGCCAGCAGCATTAGCGAGGTCAACCCGCGATTGCCTTCGCAAACTCCAGGAAATGCCGGGCCAGTGGCGTTACGGCGTTGGTCCTGTACGCGATGCCTAGTCCGGTGGTGCCATCGCGTTGGTCGGAAAGCGGGCGCAGGGCTACCGAACGCCCCGCCATCATCTCCCAGAGCTTGGGTACAAGTGCAACGCCCAGCCCGCTCTCAACCAGCGCAATAATGGTCTGCGCCTGTGATCCCTGCTGAACGATGCGCGGGATGAACCCGGCCTGATGACAGGCCGCGAGCACACCCAGATGCGAGGTTGGCGTCATGCGCTGCGATGGAATGATGAAGGGTTCGTCGCGTAACTCTATCAGCCGTAATGACTTGCGTCCTGCGAGCCGGTGATTCTCCGGCAACGCTGCGATATAGCGGTCACTCAGCACGGGTTCCATTGTGATCGATGCCAGCCTAGGTGTTGGAAAGCGCACTATGCCGATATCGGAGTCACCGACCTCGATTGCCTTGAGTATGGCTTGCGTATCTGCTTCGTACAAATCTAGCTCCGCTTTGGGGAATGCCTCATGAAAGCGCGCAATCGTACGCGGGACAAATGCCATCATTGATGAAGCGACAAAATGCACGCGCACCTTGCCAATGGCATTCGTGTTGGCGAGCGCGATACTTTCGCGGACCTGATCTGCATGAAATACCGCATTGCGTGCATGTTCCAGCGCAGCCTGACCAGCGGCCGTTAGCACCACACCGCGTTTGGTGCGGTCAAACAGCGCCGCACCAAGCGAGGTCTCGAGACGGCGTATGGCCATCGATAGAGGAGGTTGGGCAATATGCAAACGCGCAGCCGCCTTGTGAAAGTTAAGCGTTTCCGCGACGGCGAGAAATTGACGAAGTTGACGAAGTTCCATGGCGATACTCTTTTGATATCAGAAACGATAAAACTAATATTAGACCGGTTTCGGGTCGACGTATACGATTGACTGAGTGATAAAAAACAAAGGGAACTGGAATGGCCGAGGCAAAACAAATGGGCGATGCAGCGCCACTGGCTGGCGTCCGTATACTTGATCTGACGACTATTATGCTAGGGCCGTTCGCTAGCCAGCAACTGGGCGACTACGGCGCCGACGTGATCAAGATCGAGGCACCCGGTGGTGATGCGACGCGCCAAATCGGGCCGTCCCCCGAGGTGGACATGGCGGCTGCCTTTCTAGGTGTCAATCGCGGCAAGCGGAGTATTATTCTCGATCTTAAGCAATCGACCGCACGCGATGCGCTGTTCGCGCTGATCGACAATGCCGATGTTCTGCTACACAGCATGCGCCCGCAAAAAATGGCGGCACTCGGCTTTAGTCCCGAGGCGCTGCTTGAGCGCAATCCCCGACTCATCGTTGTTGCCGCACATGGCTTTGGTGAAGACGGCCCGTACGCGGGACGTCCCGCATACGATGACATCATCCAGGGCTTGTGCGGTCTCGCGGGGCTATCGGCGGACCAGGGTGGAGAGCCGTCCTATGTGCCGAGCGTGATTGCCGACAAAATCTGCGGCATGTTCGCTACTCAGGCAGTCTTGATGGGGCTCGTCCGGCGTGCGCGCGAAGGCAGCGGCGTCTATGTAGAAGTGCCTATGCTCGAATCGATGGTGCACTTCACACTCATCGAGCATTTCTACGGTGCACACTTCGTACCACCCGAAGGCGAAGCTGGTTATCCGCGTCTGCTGACACGCTGGCGTCGTCCATATCGGACGACCGATGGCTATGTCTGTATCGTTCCCTACACTGATCGTCATTGGCGCCTTTTTTTCAGTGAGGCGGGTGTTCCTGAATACGCTGACGATCCGCGTTTCATGGGAATCGGCGCACGCACGCGACATATCGATGAACTTTACCGGCTGGTCGGAGAGCGTGTAGCGATGTGTTCGAGCGCGGTGTGGCTTGCCGCTTGCGATCGACTCGATATTCCAGCTGCACCGCTAAATCGGCTGGCTGATCTTGAGCGCGACCCGCATCTGATGGCGGTCGGGATGTTCCCAACAGTGGATGACGCGGCACTAGGCAAGGTAAAACTGGTCGCGCCACCGATGCGGTTCAATGGCAAGCGGCCGCCTGTCGCGATGCCGCCCCGATTAGGAGAGCATACCAACGAGATTTTGGCTCAGGCGGGGATTGGTACTTCCGCCCGCGAGGCGATGCTAGCCAGCGGCGGCGCCATTCAGTTTTATCCGAACACAGCCGATGGCGAGGGTGTCGTCGAAACCAACAGTCCGGCGACGGGTTATACGATTTCTGGAGTGACATCATGAATTTTTCTTTAAACGATGAGCAACGCGCTATCCAGGATGGAGTGCGTCAGGTATGTAGTGATTTTCCAGCCGAATATTGGCTAGAGCGCGACCGCAACGGTGGCTTTCCGCTCGACTTCCATGAAGCGATTGCGCAGGCGGGCTATCTCGGCGTCTGCATGCCCGAAGCCTATGGCGGAGCCGGACTCGGGATTACCGAAGCGGCCCTGATGGTGGAAGCACTATCCGGTTCGGGTGCTGGCATGAGTGGCGTGTCTGCCATTCACATGAACATCTTTGGCCTGAACCCGGTTGTGGTGTTTGGCACGGAAGCGCAAAAGCAGAGAATTCTACCGCCGTTGATCATGGGCAAGGAGAAGGCTTGTTTCGCGGTAACAGAACCCAACACGGGCCTCGATACAACCCGCCTCAAGACCTTCGCCCGCCGCGATGGAGATCGTTATCTTGTTACCGGCCGCAAGGTATGGATTTCGACTGCTCAAGTCACCGAAAAAATGCTATTGCTGGCTCGCACCACACCAATTGAGGAGTGCAAAAAGCCAGTTGACGGCCTGAGCTTGTTCTACACTGATCTTGACCGGCGCTATGTAGACGTGCGCGAAATCGAAAAGATGGGACGCAAATGCGTCGACTCGAACGAATTGTTTATCGATGATCTGCCGGTACCTGCGGACGACCTGATCGGGGTCGAAGGCCAGGGCTTCCGTAACATCCTTCATGGTATGAATCCAGAACGCACACTGGTCGGCGCCGCCGCCGTCGGTCTGGGCCGTGCCGCATTAACACGTGCCGCTGGCTACGCCAACGAGCGGGTGGTATTCGGTCGACCGATCGGGAAGAACCAAGGTATCCAGCATCCGCTCGCACAGTGTTGGATGGACCTCGAGGCTGCGTGGTTAATGGTGCTTCATTCGGCCTGGAAATACGATCAGGGTCTTCCGTGTGGCGCGGAAGCGAACGCGGCGAAGTACTTGGCGGGGGAAGCCTGCTTTCGCGCTTGTGAAGCGGCTGTTTTGACCCATGGCGGTTTCGGTTATGCGAAGGAATACCACGTCGAGCGCTACTTTCGGGAAGCGATGCTGCTGCGCATTGCGCCGGTCAGCATGCAGATGATCTTCTCGTTTATTGCTGAGAAGGTGCTCGGACTGCCGAGATCCTACTAAGACACTATGCGTAACGTGTAATGGCCTGCAGTCAAACTTTTGAGGGAAGATACGATGAGCGATAACAATACCGAAGGAACCGATCTTGGTCGGATCGGCATCGGCATGATGTGGGAAGAGTTTGTGCCGGGTACGCGCTGGCACACGGCCGGACGCACGATCACCGAAACCGACCTCGTATCTTTTATTAACCTCACCTGGTTTACCGAAGAGCTTTTCACCAATCGTCACGATCAAAGTGTCAATGTGATTGGCGGGCGTCCGGTACCCGCGGGCCTGGTATTCACGATGGCCGAAGGGCTGGTCTCGCCATCGCTTGATCGTACCGGCCTCGCATTTCTACACACCGACCTTGATGTAAAGCACGCGATCCAGATCGGCGACACGATCTATGTACATTGCAAGGTCATCGAGCGGCGCGAGTCGAAGAAGCTGGATCGGGGCTTGGTGCGCACGGAGAACACCGTCGTTTCGGGGGATGGTACTCCGCTCATGGTGTACCGTCCGCTGCGACTGGTGCGACGTAGGCATGTATCGAGTGCGCCGGCCCATGCGTGACTGGACATGGAATGGACCTGGCGTAATTAACTGAAGGGCCATGCGGGGCTTACCGCATGTTTTGATAAATAAGACGGAGACAATCACTATGTTGAATGCGCACACAGATGCGTTACCGAGGTTCGAAGTAGCATCTGACACTGAACAGCCCACAGCGAGATTACTGTTCGCCGGTTGCGTCGGCAATGCTCTGGAGTGGTTCGACTGGCTGGTCTACACCGGCTTCGCGATCTTCTTCACCAAGCAGTTCTTTCCGACCAACAACGAGACGACATCCCTATTGTCGACGTTCGCAGTTTTTGCGGTTGGCTTCAGCATGCGCCCGATAGGCGGCTGGTTGACGGGCGCATTTGCCGATCGTTACGGACGTCGTACCGCCCTTGCATGGACCATCGGCTTGATGGGAGGCTCGTCGCTGCTGATTGCGATATTACCGACCTTTCATCAAATCGGAATCGCAGCACCGATTGCGCTGACCATCTTGAGGATGCTGCAAGGTCTGTCTGCGGGAGGTGAATATGGTGCGTCGGCGGCTTATATGGCGGAATCGGCACCGCCTGCGAAACGCGGATTTTATGCCAGCTTCATGTACGTCGGTGTCGCCTCGGGACTTTTGCTAGCCTCTATATTAACTTGGGCGATGACGTATTTCGTTGGTACTCCGACGCTTGAAGCTTGGGCTTGGCGCATACCTTTCTTCATCGGTGGATGTGCCTCGATCTTCGGCGGTTGGCTGCGCTACGGCATACGTGAAACTGACACATTTATCGCTTTGCGCGCGCGCGGAATTAAGCGTCGTTCTCTATTGTGGATTTGGCGAAATCATCGTCGAGAGGTGCTGCGCGTGATCGGCATCGCGGCGCTTGGGGCGCCCAGCTTTTATCTGTTCGTCAGCTACATACCTGTTTACGCGATCCGCCATGCGGGTGCGGTTCCGAGCGTCGCATTCGGTGCCGCAACTGCTGGCATCGCGGTGTTCCTCATCTCACAGCCGTTCTTCGGCATGCTGTCCGACCGCATTGGTCGTCGGCCACCGCTCATCGCCTTCGCGCTGTTAAATGTGTTGTTCCTGTACCCAGTCGTTATGTCGACTGGCGCAAGCTTTACGTCAGTTTTTCTGGTGGAGTGCTTCGGTCTCTTGAGCTACGGACTATATTCAGCGATCGCTCCGACGGTCATGGCCGAGGTCTTCAGCGCTGAGATCCGGGTCACTAGCATCGGCACGGTCTATAACCTGGTGGTTGCGTTGATCGGCGGTACGACGCCCTATCTGATGACGTATTTCGCATCACGTCATCAGGAAGGTTGGTTCATCACTTATGTGATCTTTTGGGCATTTATCAGCCTGATCACTTACATCATCATGCCGGAGACGCGCGGCATCAGCCTTGATCCGGGCAAGTGACTCGCGAGATGACCCGATGACGCAATACGCGAATAACTTTCACCCGGCTTGCCTCTTCTTTATGAACTCCGACCATCATGACACCTTACACAGAAAACCTATCCAATTCGATCTCCAATGGACACGTCAGCATTACGACGCAGGGCGAGGTTGCCGTGGTGACTATCGATCATCCGCCTGTCAATGCGCTCTCACGTTCCGTGCGACGAGAGCTTCTCGCTACCTTCGCGTTGATCAGCGCCGACCAACAGGTGAGGGCTGTTGTACTTGCCTGCGCCGGGCGCACGTTCGTCGCGGGGGCTGATATAGGTGAGTTTTCTGATCGCAGTGGCGTACTAATGACCAGCGAACCCGATCCGAATGAGGTGATTGCCGCAATCGAACAATGCGGTAAGCCTGTGGTGGCCGCACTGTTCGGTCATACGTTGGGTGGCGGACTTGAATTAGCACTGGGCTGCCATGCGCGCATCGCCCACGTCGATACGCGTATCGGGTTTCCCGAAATCACGCTGGGTGTAATTCCTGGAGCCGGGGGAACGCAACGTTTGCCGCGCCTGGTCGGCCTACCGCTGGCGCTAGAGATGATCTTAACCGGCAAGTTGCTCTGGGCGCAGGACGCACTCGCCGTAGGACTGATCGATGCAGTGATCTCGACTAACGACGATTTGGTAGGGCGGGCGATCGCTTATGCTACAGAGCTTGCCCTCAAGGCTAACGCCGGCCTGTTGGCGCGTGACCGTGCGGTCGATGTCGCCAACATGCCGGTTGGATTGTTCGCCAAAGCACGCGCTGAGAAGACTCGCAACCGCGCTCAGGCGCGTGCGCGTATTGCAGCAATCGATGTTATTGAGGCAGCAGTGGAGCAGCAGTTCGACGAGGCACTGCGGTTCGAGCGCATGCAGTTTGTGGCCTGCAATGCAAGTCCCGAGGCAGCGGCATTGCAGCACGCCTTCTTTGCGCAGCGTGCCGCCACAAAAATTGCCGGTGTGAGTTCTATGACAAAGCGCCGCCCTCTGGCGTCAGTTGGTATCGTGGGAGGTGGCACGATGGGACGCGGTATTGCCATTGCCTTTATGAACGCAGGTATTGCGGTCGTATTACTTGAAGTCAGTACCATCGCGCGCGATGCCGCGCTGGCTGCCATTTCGGCCGAATACGAGCGCGGTGTGAAGGCTGGCCGGATCGACGTGAAGACGGCCCTTGCCTGCGTTGGGCGCTTGGCAGGAGCGCTTGACGATGCGGCACTGGCCACTTGCGATCTGGTGCTGGAAGCCGTGTACGAGAATCTTGAGATCAAGCAGGCGGTATGCCGACGGCTGGGCCATATTGCAAAGCCCGGGGCGATCATTGCGACCAATACGTCGACGCTGGATGTCGACGTGCTCGCGGCTGCCACTGGCCGTCCGCAAGATGTAGTCGGCTTGCATTTTTTTAGTCCTGCGAACGTGATGAAGTTACTCGAGATAGTGCGCGGTAAAGAGACCTTGCCCGATGTGCTGGCAACGGTTATGGCATTAGCTACCAGACTCGGAAAGGTACCGGTGGTGTCGGGCGTTTGCTACGGCTTCATTGGCAACCGGATGCTCGAAGGCTATCTCCGCGAAACCGAGGCGATGCTTTTAGAGGGATTGACTCCGCGTCGTATCGATACCGCCCTCGAGCAATTCGGCATGGCGATGGGACCATGCCGCATGATGGATCTGGCAGGAGTAGATGTCTGTGCCAAGGTAGTGGAAGAGCGCGGGAAGGAGGGCAAGCTACTGTCCGATCCGACCTATCGCATTGTCTGTCGAGAATTGGCCGCGCTAGACCGTTTCGGCCAGAAGTCCGGTAGCGGCTTCTATCGCTACGATGGACGCACGGCGCGCGACGACGCCGCTGTTGATGAAATCTGTTCCAAGCTTGGGACACTAGCCGGAATCGCTCGCCGCAACGACATAACGGATGAAGAGATTGTCGAGCGCTGTTTGCTACCGCTTATCAACGAGGGTGCGCACATTATGGAGGAGGGCGTAGCTACCCGACCGGGGGATATCGACATCGTTTGGCTTGCTGGTTATGGCTTCCCACCTGAGCGTGGCGGCCCGATGTATTACGCTGATACACTCGGCCGTCAACTGGTGTCCGACCGCCTTGACGATTATGGTCGCAGACGCGGCAACCGTTTCGGCTATTGGACGCCAGCGGCATCACTAGGCCGTGCCAGCTAATTTGGTCGGTCAACCATCATCACGGGAGCGTCTTCATCAGCGCAGCCCTTTCCGGAGTCAGACATGAGAGAAGCGGTTATTGTTTCCACAGCGCGCACGCCGATCGGGCGCGCTTTCAAGGGCGCGTTCAACGCCGTCCACTCGCCGACCTTGCTTGGACACGCACTGCGCCACGCGGTCGAGCGGGCAGGTGTCGAGGCTGCGGAGATCGAGGACTTCGTTGCCGGAACCGTGCTTGGTGCCGGTACCGCCGGGATGAACGTTGCGCGCAATGCAGTTTTCGCGGCAGGTCTGCCGGTCAGTGTGGCAGCGCAAACGATCGACCGGCAATGCGCATCGGGGTTGATGGCGATTGCGATTGCCGCCAAGCAAATCATTGTCGATAAAATGGATATAGTCGCGGCTGGAGGGCAGGACAATATTTCAGCACTTCAGCAGCGCTACTTCGACTGGATCAAGGAAACCCGCGATCCCGCAGTCGATATATGGGTCCCACACGCTTACATGCCTATGCTGCTAACCGCCGAAAACGTTGCCAACCGATACAAGATCAGTCGCGAGGCGCAGGATGCGCTGGCGTATGAATCACAGCGGCGGACCGCAGCGGCGCAGTTGGCAGGGCGTTTTTCGGCTGAAATCGTACCTTTGGCGACGACCATGACGCTGACCGATAAGGCCACTGGCACCGTGATCAAGCGTGATGTCACTCTGGACCGGGATGAGGGCAACCGGCCGGAGACGACGCGTGAATCTCTCGCTGCTCTAGCCGCGGTGATCGACGGCGGCACGGTAACTGCTGGTAATGCGAGCCAACTATCGGATGGCGCCAGTGCGTGCGTGTTGATGGAAGCGGGAATGGCAGCACGCCGCGCGTTAACACCACTCGGTATCTATCGCGGTATCGCAGTGGTGGGCAATGCGCCCGAGGAAATGGGCATCGGTCCGGTCTACGCTGTCCCGAAGTTATTGAAACACCATGGACTGACGATCGACGATATCGATCTCTGGGAGATGAACGAGGCATTCGCATGCCAGGCTCTCTACTGTCGCGACAGGTTAGGAATCGATCCCGCTCGGATGAATGTGAATGGAGGCGCTATATCGATCGGTCATCCCTACGGTATGACCGGTGCGCGCATGGTCGGGCATGCATTGCTAGAGGGGCGGCGGCGCAACGCGAAGTATGTAGTGGTGACGATGTGTGTCGGCGGTGGCATGGGTGCCGCCGGTCTGTTCGAGGTGCTGCCATGAATATTGATGCGCAATCCGCCATCAGCCAAGTTGAACACGTAACGACTGTGGTACTGCAACATTAGTTGATTAGGGCGATCTGCTTCATACAATTCGACGGACCTTCGCCGTTCGGTTACATCAACAAGGCGATGACCTGCGCCATATCATCGCGCTTCTCGGCTACGAAACGCTGACCGCAACAAAGAACCTTATCGACGCCGATCCGGTACGCCTTGGCGCTATTTTGGCTACAGTCATTTGATCGAGACAGCAAAGTAAGCTGAGAGCAATGTTTTCAGAAGTGCTATGAATAGTTTCCTACAGCCATTAAGTACTAACCATTAAGCGGATGCATTCAAAACCTATCCAAATGCAACACATTCGCAATGACCTAGATTTCGCATAATGTATATTATGTAAAATCAAAGAAGGAAAATAATCTTGGCCCTTTTCTGTTGATCCGCACGATAATTTAGAACTTCGTGCATTGGCCCGATTTTCTGTTTGCGAGGGCTGGTGACCTCCACTCCACTCAATTTGATCGTGCTGCCGATGCTCGCGCTGCGTTTCGGACAATTCGGTACGGACACACAAGACCATCACGAAGACAGTTTGTCGGCGATATCCAGAAACGTGGCTTACTTGAGTCGCTTGATGAATACTCGCCGGTTTTGTATCAGCCTAATGAAAACGGGGCATTCACGCACTATGGGGCAAGCCTAAATTTTGATTGGCAGGGACGGCGATATCCAGCAGCTTCGGCTTAGGCAAATGCAAGCTTTCCATAAGCGTAATGAAGTCGGTTCGGTTGTTACCTGCCAGCCGCGCGTTATGTACCTTCTCCCAACCGATGGTCGAGGCTGAACGACCCTTGTAATCATGGGCAGGCCATACTTTCGTGCCTTCTGCTAGTGTAAATAGTTTCGTTGTCACGGAAGTATAAAGTGCATCGGCACTGCCACTCTGGAAATCCGTACGACCACAACCATCAATCAACAGGGTGTCGCCCGTAAACACGTTATCGCGCCAAAGATAGGACATACTGCCGGCAGTATGTCCTGGCGTATGAATGACATAAATTTCTTCGGCATCAGCAAATACAATCCGATCGCCATCATTGAGCTGCAAATCGGCAGGCCCGATACCACATCCGGTTGGAGCGCCTGACTTAGCTCCTGTAATTTGACATAGTTTTCCTGCCGAAGTGACATGGTCTGCATGGGCATGGGTTTCTAGTACATAAGCAAGGGTTAGGCCGAGTCTGTCCAATTGCTGCAAATCACGCTCCCAATGCCGTGCGACCGGGTCTATGATCACCGCTGTCGTCTGACCGGGAATAAATAGGAGATAAGTGAATGTAGAGGATTCGGTATCGAATAACTGAAGTGGATTCATGATTGTTCTTCCTGAAATGACATCTGAAGTGCATATAGAAAAAGCTGTATGGTGGTTGGTGCTTAATTTCCGACGGCTGCTTTAGTCATTAAAGCGACTGCAACAAGTGTCGAAATCAACGCGAAACTTTTTTGTAACTGGGGTCCTGCGAGACGGCCAGACACTATTCACTATTCGCCCTCCTAACATACCGCTTATAGCGCCTGCCGAAAATGGCAATGCCACTATCCAGTCAAGATGGTTGGCTACAGCGCTACTGATCACACCCGATACGGAAACAAGCGCAATTACCGCCAAGGATGTTGCCAGCACTGACTGTGCATGCAGATTAGTATATCGCTGTAGCGCTGGTACCGTCACAAAGCCGCCTCCAACACCCAGCAGGCCTGACAACAAGCCAGCAATTACCCCGGATAGCGAAAGCACCCGGGCGCACGGTAGCGTCCAGATCAGTTTACCGATGAGGATCGTTATCGCAACCCTGCCCTGTCCGTTATGTTCGATCTCATACCTTACCCGACCGCGCCAGCCACTCGCGGCCTTTGAGCATTAACTGCCAATAGATCGCAGGCAGCAGGTTTTTCTTGAGCACCCATGCAGAACGCCGGGCGACTGTGGGATCGATTGGAAACGTCGGCAACAATTTGCCACCGTAGCCAAATTCGGCTAATACTACTTTTCCGATTTCAACGGTTAATGGACAAGCGCCGTAGCCGTCATATTCGGTGATCAGAGCGTGCTGTTGACGCAGCGCCAGTAGATTTTCTGCTACCACGACGATTTGCTTGCGTACAGCGGCGACCGTCTTGGCATTTGGTGTAGAACAGGCGTCGCCGAGACCGAAGATGGTTGGGTAGCGTACATGCTGCAACGTTTTTTGGTCGACCTCTACCCAGCCATCGACATTCCCCAGGCGGCTGGCTTTGATGACATCATGCGGAACCTGAGGCGGTACTACATGCAGAAAGTCGAACGTTTTTTCTACCCTGCTGGTCTGGCCGTTGCTGTCTTTGACATCAAACCATGCCTTACGGGCTGGTCCGTCAACCGCCACCAGATTTGAATTGAATTGCAAATTAGCCTTATAACGTTCGATATAACGCATCAAGGCTGGCACAAATGCCGCCACACCAAACAACGCGCCGCCAGCATTGTCGAATTCGACGCTGATATTGGACAACACACCTTGCGCCTCCCAATAGGAGCACGACAGATACAACGCTTTTTGCGGCGCACCAGCACATTTGATCGGCATCGCGGGCTGGGTGAAAATGGCGCGGCCTGATCGCAGCGTTTGCACCAACGACCAAGTGTACGGTGCGAGGTCAAACCGATAATTCGACGTCACGCCATTGCTTCCTAATGTCGCTTCAAGACCGGCTATACCCGCCCAGTACAATTTTAAACCTGGTGCAACGATCAAGTATTGGTAGCAGTGGGTGGAGCCGTCTGAAAGGGTCAGTTGTTGATTTTCCGGATCAAAGCTGCTGGCGCACTGTTTTAACCACCGGACGGACCCCGGTATCAGGCTCGTTGTGGGTCTGACGGTGTCGGCGATATCGAATTCACCGGCACCGACCAAGCTCCAGGCCGGCTGGTAGTAGTGCTGTTCGCTGGGCTCGATGATACTGATCTGCAGTCCCGGCTCGCGCCGCAGCAGGCTAGCCGCCACGCCGATTCCACCAGCGCCACCACCGACGATGAGTACCTCGTGGCTAACTGGCTGAGCAACAATTTTTTCGTCAGTTGCGGCAAGCGTGGCCGACGCGGCGTCCTGGGCCAGTTGAAACAATGTGGAGGCGCGTCGCCCACTGCGGCAATAAGCGAGAACCGGAGGTGGCAGGTCGATGAGTAGTTGCCTGAAACTATACACGTCCTGCGCGTTGATCTGGTGAAGGACTACCGGCAAATAAGCGGCGTGTAATCCGATGGTATGCGCCTCGGATGCGATTTCCGAAAAATCCGTTTGCTCCGCGTCTCCTTCAGCATCTGGACGATTGCACATTACACTGCGATAACCGGCAGCGCCAATGGCCGCCAGATCGGCAACTGTTATCTGGCCAGTTATTGAAAAATCTTCCGTCACTTTTACAATCGGCTCCATACTTTTGCCCCCTCCAATACGCTTGGCACAATGATCAACTCAACCGTTAAACTGCTCCATACCTATAGATTGCATAGCACTCCTGATTGTATTATTTATAGAACTTCTAAGAAACATGCCTCAATATTTACATTGCATCTACGGGGGGATGTTCAACGGGAAGATTCTGGGTGCAAGAAATAAGCGTAAAGAGAAGTATGGTGTTGCCAGCGGCCAGGCCGTGAACATCAGTGCTATTGGCTACACCGAATATTTATTGTAGTGGATGACACATTGCACGCACATCGACATAGGCACTGATTCAACCGTTACTGACGCGACAGCGATATCTCGCCAGCGCTCTCAAGTTTGGCTTATTACCCTTGCGTTTTTTTGTGTTCCTTGCCTTTCCGCCGCTTCCCAGCAGAAGTGGCTCCACCTCGCTGTCAATGCTATATTGCCGCACCGAACATTGCTCCTACCGATGATGTCACGCTCATAGCTAACACGCTCCAGAACGTGACGCGGATCACGCCGGGGAGAATTTTCGCCCCACCCGTTTTTGCGGCCAGTCCGCCCAGAAAGGCAAGTGAAATCAACGCGGCAATTGCCACCGCCGGTATAAGATGCGCTTCAGGAACAATGACTGCGACCGTTAGCGGCAATATTGCTCCGACGATAAAACTGGATGCCGAAGCACATGCGGCCTGCAAAGGTCTGGCGATTGCGCCGGAAAATATACCTAGTTCATCACGCGCATGGGCGCCCAGCGCATCGTGTGCCATCAACTTCGCAGCTACTTGTTTCGCAAGGGGAAAATCGAGACCGCGCCCTACATAAATCGCGGTTAACTCCCGATGCTCGCTATCGAAATCGGCAGCAATTTCTGCGCTTTCTTCTGCCAAAGCAGCTTTTTCGGAATCAGCTTGTGAATGGACGGATACATATTCCCCTGTCGCCATGGCCATCGCACCGGCTGCCAGGCCGGTCACTCCGGTAATCAAAATACTGCCATGGGCGGCATGGGCTGCTGCGACACCCAGCACTAGACTTGCCGTGGAAATAATGCCGTCATTGGCCCCCAGAACTGCAGCGCGTAACCAGCCTATTTTTTCAATACTATGTCGTTCGTCATGCCGCATGATATTTTTCTCGTTAATGTTTTAATCAGGGACGTGGCGTGCAGATTGAGGATACCGGGCGCCAGCGGGCCTTATTTTATAGGGGCGCCTATTGAATGCCAACACAAGATACTGGGAATCATATTGGGAATGATTGCCGTTACACCGAGTGTTGCGATAGCGCAATCTTCCGCTCTTTATTGGCGGCAAACACGTGTCGTTTTTTTCGGTGGTGATCATTTCAGAATCGTACCCGCCTCAACAAAATAGGATCGTCAATGTGGTTGCCCATGATCCAGATCGGGAAAATTGGCATGGGTGTGGACTAATAAGAAAATAGACTGGATAGTTGAAAAAAATATCGCTTTAGCACACCAAATAAAAACTTACCACTGAACTATGTTGATTGTTGAATATGAGGTAATTTTTATCAAATCATATAATGATATTATATTAAAATATATAGTATAATTTATCTTAGTATAGTGTACAAACAGATTGGAAATACAGATGAAAAGTAATGGAGAAAGCATCGATATCCAAGCGATGCGACTGGCCGCCTTGCAAGCCAGTGGTTTGTTGAAAGCGCTGGCAAATCCCGATCGCTTGCTGTTGCTGTGCCAGTTAAGCCAGAGCGAGCACAGCGTGGGCGAACTCGAAACCTTGACCGCTATCTTGCAACCGACGTTGTCACAGCAACTCAGCGTGTTGCGCGAAGAAAGCTTGGTGAGTACCAGACGCGAGGGCAAACAGATTTTTTACAGTATTGCCAGCAAGCCCGCCATGGCCGTGATGCAGGTTTTATATGAACAATTTTGCGCCGCCAACGCAGGAGAGAGTAATGATTGACTGGGGCCACTTCACGCCATGGTCCGCGCTGGCGGGTGGACTATTGATCGGGCTCGCCGCCACGCTGTTTTTATTCTTCAACGGCCGTATTGCCGGTATCAGCGGCATCGTAGGCGGGCTATTGCGCCCGACCTCCGGCGACGTCGGCTGGCGTGTTGCCTTTCTCTCTGGCTTGATCGTTGCGCCCCTGATGTATCAAGGGATAGCCCCACTTCCCTTCGTTCAAATTGATGCCGATACGGCCACCCTGATCGTAGCCGGACTGCTGGTCGGACTCGGAACACGCTATGGTGCCGGTTGTACCAGCGGGCATGGCGTGTGCGGTTTATCGCGCCTGTCACCACGTTCAATGGTCGCCACTGTCCTGTTCATGCTGGCCGGTGGCATGACCGTGTTCATCCTTCGCCATTTGATCAATTAAGGAGCGCGGCATGCAACTAATGACAGCATTATTGAGTGGACTCATTTTTGGAATCGGCCTGATTATTTCTGGTATGACCGACCCGTCCAAGGTGATCGGTTTTCTGGATGTGAGCGGCAAATGGGATCCGTCGCTGGCAATGGTGATGGGAGGCGCGATTCTGGTAGGTCTGGTTGCATTTCGCTGCGCCCGCACGCGCACCAAGTCGCTCCTGGGCGCGCCGATGCGTCTGCCTACGGCGCGACAAATCGATCGTCGTCTGATCTTTGGTGCACTGGCATTTGGTGCCGGTTGGGGGCTGGCTGGCTACTGTCCTGGCCCTGTTTTAGTATCTTTGACGACCGGTTCGGGCAAGCCCTGGATTTTTACGTTGGCAATGTTGAGCGGCATGGTGATGTTTGAGATCATCGAACGTTACTCGGCGAACGTATCTAAAAAAACTGCCTGGAAAGGTTGATCGTTCCCTCGGCACATTTGCTTAACGATAATAAACAAAATGCGGGGGACTTGAGCGTGCCCCATCTAAAACTTAAGTGTGCAAAAGGTAGTGTTTTCCTATTTTGCTAAATTGTCCATGCGTTGCTTTTCTTGAAGTAACACGATCATGGGGCAGGATACATTCCCCTTGCGAGCATCGCAGGCACTTACCACTATCGACAACACTGCTTCCATGCGGGCGAGGTCGGCCATCTTTTGACGCACATCCAGTAGTTTGTGCTCGGCTATTTGCCGCGCTTCCAGGCAGTGCGCACCGTCCTCAAGTCTGAGCAATTCTGCGATTTCATCCAGGCTAAAGCCCAGTCGCTGGGCCGACTTCACAAACCGTACCCGCGCTACATCTGCCTCGCCATACCGACGGATGCGGCCGTAAGGTTTGTCGGGCTCGGTCAATAAACGCTTGCGTTGATAAAAACGAATAGTTTCTACATTCACCCCGGCGGCTTTGGCGAATAAGCCGATCGTCAGATTGTCTGAAATAGTGTGCATAGCGATTGACTCCGTACTTGACTACGGTATTAAGGTTACGCTATTCGTGAACGTTTTAACAGGAACAACGCATGTCGACATCAAAAAACGGGCGCATCGCCCTCTTCACAGGTGGGGTCGCAGCCATCCTTGCCTCGACTTGCTGTCTGGGGCCATTGATCCTCATGCTGCTGGGATTCAGCGGCGTGTGGATCGGCAATTTGACCTTGCTTGAGCCTTACCGTCCGCTCTTCCTCGGCGTCGCCCTGGTGGCGATGATCGTCTCATGGAAAAAAATATTCCGCCCCGCCCTAGCGTGCGCGCCCGCTGATGTATGCGCAATACCGCAGGTAAGAAAAACCTACAAAGCTATTTTCTGGGTGGTCTCCGTGCTGACATTAATAGCGTTAGGTTTCCCGCTGATAGCGCCATTTTTCTATTAATCAGGAGTCTTCCATGACAAAACTATTTTCATCCCTCGCTTTGGCAGCTGCCATCATGGCCACTATTGCTCCGGTAAAGGCTGCCACCCGGACGGTGACATTATCGGTACCAGGCATGACCTGTAGCACCTGTCCGATTACCGTCAAGCACGCGATCTCGAAAGTGGCGGGCGTCACCAAGACAAAGATCATTTACGATCAGCGCGAAGCGATCGTCACATTCGACGATAGCAAAACCGAGGTCGAGACTCTGACCAAAGCGACTGCAAACGCCGGCTATCCATCGTCGCCGAAGAATACAAGGTGAAAAACTTCCCAACAATGACTTGCGCGGAAACGCAACACCTGCGAGGCGACGAAAATGACTTACCTAAAAATTCCGGTAGTGGTTTGCATATAGCCATTATCGGCAGCGGTGGCGCGGCCATGGCGGCGGCACTTAAAGCCGTCGATGAAGGCGCCCGAGTTACGTTGATTGAGCGTGGCATCATCGGAGGTACCTGCGTCAACAGCGGCTGCGTGCCATCCAAAATCCTGATCCGGGCTGCGCATATCGCCCATCTTCGCCGCATAAGCCCATTCGATGAAGGCATAGGGGCGACTAAACCGGTCATTGATCGCAGCAAGCTGGTAACGCAGCAACAAGCTCTCGTGGATGCATTACGCGCTGCCAAATATGAGGGCATATTAGAGAGCAATCCAGCGATTGCCCTAGTGCGTGGTGAGGCACACTTCAACGGCGGTCAGAGTCTGATGGTGCGCTTGAATGACGGCGGTGAACGCGTCGTCGCGTTCGACCGCTGCCTGATTGCCACCGGCGCTAGTGCGCACGTTGCACCCATCACCGGCTTAAACGATACACCCTACTGGACCTCTTCCGAGGCCTTGATCAATGACAATATTCCCCACCGATTGGCCGTGATCGGTTCATCGGTGGTTGCGCTGGAATTGGCGCAAGCATTTGCCCGTCTGGGCAGCATAGTGACGCTACTTGCGCGCAGCACGCTGTTGTCGCGCGAAGACCCTGCCATCGGGGAAACCGTCACGGCCGCTTTTCGCGCCGAGAACATCACAGTGCTGGAACACACACAGGCCAGCCAGGTTCGCTATACGAATGGCGAGTTCACGCTTACCACGCCATACGGCGAAGTCACTGCAGACCAGCTATTGATCGCGACCGGACGCGCGCCCAATACCAGCAACCTAGGACTGGAAGCGGCGGGTGTTGCTGTTAAGGCAGACGGTACCATCATGATTGATCAGGGTATGCGCACCAGCGCAGAAAACATCTTCGCCGCCGGAGACTGCACTGACCAGCCACAATATGTCTATGTAGCAGCCGCAGCGGGTACCCGCGCAGCCATCAACATGACGGGTGGTACTGCCAGTCTTGATCTGAGCGCAATGCCAGCGGTCGTCTTCACCGATCCTCAGGTTGCCGCTGTGGGGCTGAGCGAGGCCGCAGCACACCTTATCGGGATTAACACTGAAAGTCGGATACTGACGCTTGATAATGTTCCGAGGGCACTGGTCAATTTCGCCACACGGGGGTTTATCAAGATGGTCGTTGACAGGCCTTCCGGCATTCTGATCGGGGTGCATATAGTGGCACCGGAAGCCGGTGAATTGATTCAGACTGCTGCAATGGCTATTCTGGCACGCTTGACGGTGCACGAGCTAGCCGATCAGTTGTTTCCGTACCTGACGATGGTAGAAGGATTAAAGCTTTGCGCTCAGACTTTTTTTAAAGACGTCAAGCAACTGTCTTGTTGCGCAGGGTGAAGCGAGGACAGTCTTCGTAGCATGCGAAATAGCACTTGTCGAATTGCCGGTATGGCCGAGGCCTGAAGAATGACCGTGGCAGCTGCATAATGCACCGCCGGGTCGGACCAATGCTTGGACAGCGTCGTATCGACGCTATCGGTTACACAGCAAAATTAAAACTAATCACAATACTGCTTTACTTAAAAGCGCTAGTCAGGGTCTGACAATCAGTTGATGATGCGCATCAACGCCAATATCACCACGCAATTTTGCATGGGTTTTGCCATCGGAATGGTAAATAACCAGCACAGCATTATCGTGCGTTAGTGGCAATGGCGAAATGATGGTGACATTGGCTTTGCCTTCGCCATCAGAGACAAATTTATTCGCGGTTCCATTGCCGTCAAGTGGTGTAAATCCGACTGGCTTCTGATCAAAATGGTTCTCGAATACGCTATAGACGCCGTGTGGAAATAGGTGCGTCAAAATTAACGTAATTTTTTGTGTTCCATTCGGCATGTTGGTCAGGACAACGTCACCCTGCGCGGCTAGCCAGGCCCCCAGTGTCATGTCCAATGACTTGCCCATGGCGTTCATGATCGGTAGCTCGGGCATATCGGAAATCAATGCGTTGCGCACCCCGGCAATATGCTCGATACCTTGTGGGCCGGTTGCTGCAGGGGCCGTCGGCGCCGCAACAAACACCTGCGGGTCCAGAGGAGTTTTTTGTTTGGTTTCACTGGAAAAAAAAGCGGCATGGGTCTGCAAGGGCAATATTCGTGAGATGTCGTCTGCTCGTGCAGTCAGACTGGTCAATGTCGCTAATGCGAGAATACTAAAGCCAACGGTTTTTTTTATTTCTGTTGAAAAAAATCGAATCATTGTGGTCCTTGTTTCCAATAGTTTGAAGCCGTTTCGCTTGCCACCTTCGGCAATCAAGCAACCCGTGGATTTTTACGCGTTATAAGCGACCAGGGCCACTATCTCATGCCGCGGAAAGGTACGCACACGGTCACGCCTAAAACGCCTCACCGTGAGGCGAATCGCGTTTGATCATCGCTATTAGTGGAGCATGATCTAATTCCGGTTCTGTGCCACAAACGTACAAAATTCCGGAAACGCCGTTAAATCGTAGCCCATTTTTTTGGCTTCCAGCATGGTCTGCTCGCCATTCCAGTCATGCTGCTCAGCCCTGCTCAGGGAGAGTATTAACGCTGCACGCGCACCGCTCACGCAATGCAGCAAAAAAGGACCCTCGTTATTTTTTAGTGCATCAGTCAGGTCCCTGATCTGGCTAGCGTTTGGCGCTGTTTTATTGACTGGAATATTGACGTACGACAGATGATGGTTTGTGGTAAGTATCTCGTTCGAGGTAGTAGTCTCGGAGGGCTCCCGAAAATCAATAATCGTGCGAATCCCTTGCTGCCTGGCGTCCTGCAGATCTTGATCGTTCGGCTGCGGGCCTATATAAATTTCGTTGGCGACTAATTTAAAGGTACTCATAATGGTCCTCTTTGGTGGGTTAAATAGCTCGCGCCGGAGAAGAGTAGATCATTGACACGATAGCAGAGTGAAGTCCTTGGAACTTCACGATCTGCAAGGAAGGCTTCAAGCAATGGCCTAGTCTGCCGATGAGAACAATTTACACGCCAATGTCGTTCGGTATCCACCAACATTGGATCGTGATCAATAGCTAACTATTTTACAGCAGACGTGCGTGTAACGCATCTTACGCCTCGTACGCAAGCTTGCAAAACTCTGCGTTTTTTTCAGGTTGATTCGGCGTCCATCTTGCAATAACAATACAAGAACTGTTGCGTCGTCCCGAATGGTGTTTGATGTACTTCCACGCCACTTTCCACTAATCGGAAACGTGCACCGAATTGATCATGGAGTGCTTCGCTGTCATAGCGAACGATATCAAGTCCGCTGCACGTTTCCGGGCCTTCCGGTCCGAAGGTCGCGACGATGACTGTGCCGCCCGGTTTCATCGCCGCCATGACCTGACGCACATACGCAACACGTTGCTCGGGCCGGGTCAGAAAATGGAAGACAGCGCGATCATGCCACACATCATAAAATTGTTGCGGCAATGCAATCTGCGTAATATCACCGACCAGCCATGCTACGTTATCCGCAGCTTTTCCCAAACGCTGCCGAGATACATCAATGGCAGTCTGTGAGATGTCCAGCACACTGATATTGCGATAGCCATTTGCCAGCAAGTCATCTACCAGGGTGGCTTCGCCGCCACCCACATCAATAATCTGCACCGCGGAGCCGATTGCTGCACGTTGAATCAATTCCAAGGATTTTTCAAGATGTGGACGGTACCAGCTTACCTCATCAGATGATTTCGTCTTGTAAATTGCATCCCAATAAAGTTGTTCATCCATATCAATTTGCAGAACTCTTAATATTTTTAATTACGAATACACGGTAAGGCCCGGCCAATTAACCGTTGGCGTTGCTGCTTACAATGCCTGCTTTCGATACGCTACGTTTATTTAGTCGGAGGCTTTGCGGGCGTCGCAGAAATCGGTGCGATGCTCGTGAGGCCGGATAAATACACCGCCAGGGTTTCAATATCGTTTTCCGACAGAGCCTGGGCGGCTGAGGTCATGACGCCGTCCATATCGTAACGGGTACTGGCGTGAAAACTTATCAGTTGCGCTTTGATATAGTCGTAATGTTGTCCGGCCAGCCGAGGTATGTGCTGTTGGCCGCCCAAATCCCGCGCGTGGCACGCAATGCAATGATTCTGTTGCGTCAACGCCGCCCCGGCGCTAATTTGTTGCTCGGTCAATACTGCCGTCGGCTGTTCCTGCTTCTGACTCGAAAAGTAGGTCGCCAGCTCGTTCAGATCGGCATTACTAAGCCCTGATGCCATTGGTGACATCAGGTCATTTTTACGTTTGCCTTCGCGGAACATATAAAGCGCAGCAACCAGGAACTGCTTGGGTTGTCCGGCCAGATTCGGAATGGCAGCAATGTGCGAATTACCGCCAACCCCGTGGCAACTGGCACAGACTTGCGCTTTTGGAGGAACAGCGATATCCTGCGCCGCCGTCGTGCCACTGCTTATCGCCAGCATGCACCCCGCCAACCACGCGGCGCGCATCCATCGCTTTTGACGGAGCCGCTTCACTACAGCACCCGACGTGGGTCGCCTGCATAAGTCAGATTTCATGTGTGAAGTCTCATTTCTTTGTGACAGTTGTGATGCACCAGTTGCGATGCATCAAATGTTAAAACCTCAACCTGGAATCGTTATTTACCGACGTAACTGACTCGATATACAACGCCGTTATAGTCGTCGGAAACCAGAAGTGCACCATCATTCATGACAAGCACGTCAACTGGACGACCCCACATCGGTGGATCGGCACGCGCATCGGTCATGAATCCGTCAAGAAAAACTTCCTTTACAAGATGGCCCTTGGCGTCGGTGTGCACGCGGTCTACTCGGTAGCCTTGTTTTTCTTCCCTGTTCCACGAGCCGTGCAGCGCGATAAACATGTCGTTACGATACGCCGCAGGAAAACTTTTACCCGTATAGAAACGCATTCCCAAAGGTGCTACGTGCGCGCCCAACAACATCGACGGTGGAGTAAATTCGGCGCATGAACGGTTCTTGCCATAGATCGGATCGAGGATCGTTCCCTGGTGGCAGAACGGAAAGCCAAAATGTTGTCCCACTTTGGTCACAGTTTCGAGAACGTCTTCCGGTCCTTGGTTACCCATCCAGTCGCGTGCATTGGAAGTAAACCAAAGCTTTTTCGTACGCGGATTAAACGCCATACCGACGCTATTACGCACTCCGTGCGCGACATCTTCCACGACGCCCGTTTTTGGATCAACCCGCAGGATTGCTGCCTGTATATAACTCGGCATAGTAATATTCTGCGGCGAACCAATATTGAAATATATTTTACCGTCCGGGCCTGTCGTCAGAACTTTCCAGAAGTGCCCTGGTTGCTCCGGCAGGCCATCGACGATTACCCGAGGCGCCGGAGGATTATCGAGATTGTCCTCGATCCCAGCATAGGCAACGATGCGTTCGCGTTCAGCTACGTACAGAGTGCCGTCGGCAAACGCTAGTCCATTCGGTGAGTTCAGTCCTTTAAGGATGGTTTTTACTTCACGCTTTCCGTCATGGTCGATTACGGCGTACACATTGCTTAGCCCGCGATTGCTGACGAAAACGGTCCCTTTACTACCAAGCGCAAGCGAACGTGCGTCCGGAATTCCATCCGCCCAAACCTCAACTTTGAAGCCGGGTGGCACTTTTAGTTTTTCGATCGGAAGCTCGCTGGCACTGCGTCCGATCAAGATTGTCGCGATCGGATGTAAAGTTGAATTTGCTAGATCCGCTGACATACCTTGTGTCCATGCAGGCGCTACTGCCGGAGCAGGCGATGTCTGCGCAAAGACGGCAGTCCCGACACTTGTGAGTAACGAGACTAATAATAATTTATTACGAATTTTCATGTCTTCCTCCTGGGTAATGCTGGTTTTTTATAAGTACTTTTATTCTTTGCACACGGACAACCATTGCTATGGTGGGAACGACATCCATTATTATTCATTACATAACAATACCTTGCGGCACTATTATTAAGATAATACCATGTCAGTATACTGATAAGTACCGATAATTACTGACGAAAATAGGAGTTTAAAAAGTCGGTTTGACTGGGATTTGGAATTAATGAACTTGACGCTCTGTTGTCACCGCGGGTGAGTAAAGCGCCAAAGAGATCGTGTGTCATGCACATGATTCGAAAAGGATAGATGATCGTCACAGCAGAAAATATGATGTCGTTTACCCCCCAGTCTTATGCTTTGGCGGGATAAATCCATTCGGTTTGAAGCTGGATCAAAAAACTGTCGGCAGTCCGATTTGTCTCTGGTAATGTGACCGAATCATTGCTCACGAAGGGTGGGATGATCGATCCCCTCCTCCTCCTGTTGAACGTGAATGTTTTAAGGCCCTCAAACGATCGGGGTCATCCATCAATATGATCCTGTCGTCATAGCGTGCGGGGTGGTCGACTGATTGTGCACTTGACTTCTACTCGCCTCCGTCGTCGTCCGCAGGCAAGCTCATACTGCGGCACCCTCGCCAGCCAGGCGCAGGATCTGCACGTGCAAGGCATCGGCAATGGTAATGCCGTTCCGAACGGCTGCGTTGGCCAGGTCACGGCGCCGCTCGCCTGGGATACGTACGCCTTCGTCTTCCAACATCATGTCGATCAGGCGTTCGGTGCGACTAAAATATGTGTCTGAGCCAGCCAGTGTACCGGGGTCAATCGCCAAAAATAATTGACCCAGGCGCGGTTGATTGCCTGTATCAACGAAGAAAGAATCAGCTTCGAAACCAAAGGCAGCGCCGGTCAGTGCGCAGGCCAGCAATTCTACTGTGAGTGCCAGCATCGCTCCCTTAACGCCTCCCACCGGCAGCATGCTGCCTTCCAGCGCTGCCCTGGCGTCGGTGGTCGGCTGCCCTGCTTTGTTGAGCGCCCAGCCCAGCGGGATTGGCTTGCCCTCTTTTGCCGCCAGCATGATCTTGCCACGCGCCGCCTCGCTCAGCGCCAGATCGATGACTAAGGGTGCTTTGTCGCGACGCGGAAACACTGCCGCAATCGGATTGGTACCGAACAGCGGCGTCTTGCCGCCCCAGGCTGGCATCGCGGCAGGCGAATTGCTGAAGGCAAGTCCAACCAGCCCAGCCTTGCCGAGTGGCTCCAGATGCACCGCAGCGGCACCGAAGTGATTGCTATTGGTGACGCCGACACAGCCGATACCGAATTCGCCGGCGCGGGCGATGACGGTGTTGATGGCCATGGCGCAAGCTTCGTATGCCATCCCGCTGTGCGCGTCGATGAGGCAACTGCCACCCTTAGAGCGCACAATTTCCGGCACTGCGTCACGGTTGCTCCTGCCATTGCCGAGGAAAGTCGCATATTGCGGCACGCGCGAGACACCGTGCGAACCCAGACCCTGGGCTTCGGCCGATACCAATGCCCGTGCGGCGGCGCCAGCTGCAGTCGGGGTGGCACCAGAGCATTCGAGAGCGCGTGTCACAAGGCAGTTTAGTTCAGAAATCGAAAGCGTCGCCATGATAATGGATCCTTTTAGCGAAAAAGTGCACGGCACGACAGGCGCATAGTGTCGATTGGCCGCACTAAATTTGTTTCAGAGTGACTGCTTCTGGCGCAAGTAATTGCCCACCAGTGTAGCGATTACTGCGCTGACCCGGGTATTCGATTCCTCCGTGACGCCGGCAATATGCGGCGTGAGGATCAGGTTCGGCGCATCGGCTAGCGGCGTGTCGGCGGCCAGTGGTTCCTGCATAAACACGTCGATCGCCGCACCACCCAGGTTGCTGGCGTGCAATGCCTGTGCCAGCGCCGACTCGTCAACGATACCGCCGCGCGAGGTGTTGATCAGGATCGATGTTTTTTTCATCTTCGCCAATGCCGTAGCGTTGATCAGATTACGGGTCTGGTCCACCAGTGGTACGTGCAACGAGACAATGTCGGCAACCCGCAGCAGGTCGTCTATGCGGGTGCAGGCAACGCCTGTTGCAGCCCATACTGGCGCCTTTGGGCCAAACATCGGGTCGTACGCAATTACATGCACGCCCAGCGCCTGCGCCAACCGTGCGGTCAATTGACCGATGCCGCCAAAACCAATCAGACCGAGGGTCTTGCCGGACAGCTCGCGACCATTCGACAAGGCTGCGCGCGGCCACTTGCCAGCAGCGGTTTCGGCGCTGCGGGTATAGGCCTGGCGCAGCAAGGCCATGGCCGTTCCGATCACATATTCGGCGACTGCGCGGGCATTTGCGCCAGTTGCAGGAATGACTTCGATGCCACGTGCTGCACATGCTGCGACATCGATATTGTCAAGCCCCACACCCAACCGACCCACTACTTTTAGGTTCGGTGCTGCGGCGAGTAACGCCGCATCGACCTTGGTTCTGTTGCGTACGATTAAGGCATCCACCTGTTCCAGCTGCGCCAGCAGATCGGCGCGCTGGTCGACCAGCGTCGGTAAGTAGCACGTATCAAAGGCAGCGCGCAGGACGTCGACGGCCGCATCATCCATGAATTCAGTAATGACGATTTTCATAAGCTCTCCTGCCGTCGCGTTACTATTCTGAGTGTTCAATTCTGCATCCCCCATTTTTCGACGGTGCGCTGCTCAATGATACGGAAAATGAAATTTTCCACGAACAGGCCGATCAGGATCACCGTCAACAGCCCGGCGAAAACACTGGGGATTTCCAGCTGATTCTTGTTTTCGTAAATAAACCAGCCAAGCCCACCGCTACCGGAACTCACACCAAACACCAGCTCGGCGGCAATCAGCGTACGCCAGGCAAACGCCCAGCCGATTTTCAGCCCGGTCAAGATGCTGGGGAACGCAGCCGGAATCAGGATTGCAAAGACGTACGGCAAGCCGCGCAGGCCATAATTTTTGCCGACCATGCGCAGGGTCTGACTTACCGACTGGAAACCCGAATGGGTGTTCAATGCCACCGCCCACAGGACTGAGTGGATTAATACGAACACCAGACTGCCGGTACCCAGGCCGAACCACAGCAACGATAACGGCAGCAAGGCAATGGCCGGCAGCGGGTTGAACATCGAGGTAAGCGTCTCGAGAACATCGCGGCCTATGCGGGAGGTAATGGCAAACACCGTTAGCAGGGCCGCTAGTGCAAGACCGGCGGCATAACCGATCAACAACACCTTGATTGAAAACAGGCACTTGCCGATCAAGCCACCACTAACGATGCCGGCCACCAGGGCCACGATCACCGAGGAAAACGTCGGGAACAGCAACGGGTTGTTCAGCCAGCGCCCATAGATTTCCCAGATCACCGCCAACAAGACCAGGATTGCAATCTTGCGCAGGCTACCTTTGTTATAAAGTTTCTCCCAGGATGTCAGCGGTTTTTGCACCACTCCGAATTCGGTGCTCGGCGCCTTTACCGCAAAATATTCGGCACGCTCGATGTTCGGGCGCAGCGAAACCTCGGCACGATGGATGTCGGACACGTCAGACATGGGACACCTCTTCTGGCTCGACCGGCTCAGAGAACAGCATGCCGTTGATACGGTCGGTCAGGCGCTCACCGTTGGCATCGATAGTATCTTCCCCTGTACTATTGAGTTCAGCCGTCACCTGGCCGGGGTGTGGCGACAGCAACAGAATGCGATTGCCGATCTTGACCGCCTCGGCAATAGAATGTGTCACGAACAGCACCGTGAACCTTGTATCGTCCCACAGATGTAACAATTCATCCTGCATTTTTTTGCGCGTCAATGCGTCCAGCGCGGCGTACGGCTCATCCATCAACAGAATGTCAGGTTCCATCGCCATGCCGCGTGCAATCGCCACCCGCTGCTTCATGCCGCCCGAGAGCATGTGTGGGTAGTGATCACAGAATTTGGTGAGATTGACTTTCTCGATATATTGCATGGCCTTTTCTGCGGCCGCCTTGCCTTTCAGTTTGCCACTGGCCAGCAACGGAAACATGACATTCTGCTTGACCGTTTTCCAGGGCGGTAACTGATCGAACTCCTGGAATACCATCATACGGTCCGGCCCCGGCCTGGTGATGATCTTGTCATGCAGACGCATCTCGCCTTCGGTCGGCGTCATATACCCACCGACCGCCTTGAGCAACGTCGACTTGCCGCACCCGGATGGGCCCAGCAGGACGAAACGATCGGATTGATAGACCTTGAAGTCGACACGATAGGTAGCAGTAACCAGATGTTCTTTGGTCTTGTATTGCAAGGTTACCCCGCGGACGTCGAGCAAGGGTTGCGGCAAAGTGTTCATTGTCATTCCTCTTTATAACCAACCTGACGGCATGGTGCGCACATCTGCGTGCGCCTGATGCCGATCTGTGCCGGCTATCCTGTCAATTCTCCGTATTGGGTTCAACTTCATTGAAGCCGGGCCTGCCTTGCCTGTCGCACATGGCAGCCCATTTGTATCCCGCTGTCTGCGCAGCTTTACGAAGATCCCGCGGCGCCAGATCAGGCGCTTTCGTATAGCCGGGTCAGAACGAATTCGCGATGGCCAAGTGCCTCGGCATCGGTCAAACGACCATTCGAGGTCGCCAGCATCATTTCCAGCAGCTTGTCTCCAGTCTGGTCGAGCGTCTGTTCGCGTTGCAGCAGCCCCGAGCAATCAACGTCAATATGCTCGCCCATCAGCCGTACGGTTCGTGGATTGGCACAAATCTTGATCACTGGCAGGATCGGATTGCCGATCACGTTGCCCTGGCCCGTAGGAAACAGGTGCACCACAAAACCGGAAGCGGCGCATAGAGTCACCATCTCGGCTGCAGCCGACGAGGAATCCATGAACCAGAGTCCGGAATGGGTCGGCATTTCCGCCTTGTCGAGGACGCCATCGACCGTACAATGCTTGCCGATCTTCTGAATATTGCCCATCGCTTTTTCTTCGATAGTCGTCAGGCCGCCGGCGATGTTGCCTTTGGTCGGCTGCGAGTCCGACAGGTCGGAGGTCTTGTGGCGGTTGATCATGTCTTGGTAGCGGTCAAACATAAACATGAATTGCTTGCGCACCGCGTCATTGGCGCAGCGCGCCGCCAGGACGGTTTCGCCACCGGTGATTTCCGAGGTTTCGCCGAACACCAGCGTTGAGCCGAGAGCATGCAATTTATCGAAAGCATTGCCGACTGTCGGGTTGGCACCGCAACCAGAAGTGGTATCACTCTCGCCGCACTTGGTCGATACCCACAGCTCGCTGATGGGACACACCTCACGCTGTTTTTCGGATGCCCACTGGACGAACTCACGCGCTTTTTTTGAAGCATTCATGATCGTTTCATGATCGCCATGCCCTTCGATGCCGAAGCCGATCACCGGCTTACCGGTCGCTGCAATACCATCCACTACTTTCTTGGTCCAACTGTCTTCAATACCAATCACGACCACGGCAGCGACGTTCGGATTGGACCCGGTGCCAATCAGGGTACGAAAATGTAGATCCAGGTCCGCGCCAAATTGGAGCCTGCCATACGGATGAGGAATCGCCATCGTGCCCTTGATGTTGTGAGCCACGGCTTCACAAGCAGCATTCGACAGATCGTCGAGCGGCAGGATGATGACGTGATTACGGACGCCGACGCGGCCGTTTTCGCGGCGAAAGCCAAGGAATGTGCTGTCTTTGCTGATCATGATCTGAACCTCAGGAATTGAATGGAAGAAAAGGAATAAGGCTGAGGGGCACAAGCCCTGTTTGCAGCCTGCGAGACGGCTGCCTCGCGAAGATTTACCAGCGCTTGGTCTTGATGTTATGCACGTGGGCGTGCTCGCCGACCTTGGCGGCGACTATCACTTTGCCGATATCGACGCCATACTTGAAAACCGTATCGCCCACTTCCATCGGCTTCATCGCTACCTTATGACCCATCGGTATATCTTGTAGCGCCTTGACGGTGATGGTACGGTCGTCATCCATGATCCAGGCGGTTAGTTCGGTACCAGCCTTAATGCCCTCCACCACTGCTACAGCAACGGAGTCCTTTGCATCGTGCAAAACAACGTGAATCATTTTTAGCTCCTCGGTTTGGAAAATACGTGTTCGCATCACTGGCGAATTCAGAAAGCTTAGGCGCTAATTTCTGCGAGGTCAACTATATGACCTATATGATTTAATATTTATTTCAAAAAAATAGTGTTCGGGTTCGCTTGATCCTGCAAGTGCGACGAATCAGTACTTACAGCGCACCATCGGGGCCGGAGTCGACTGCAGCATGACGTTAAGGCAGGCCGGCTTGCCAGACGCCGCGGCACGTTCCAGCGCCGGCACCAGAGCGGCCAGCGTGGCCACGTATTCGCCATGCCCGCCCAGTGCCTGCGCGACCTTTTCGTAACGCGTTGGCAGCAGATCGCAACCCAGAGTGCGGGCAGCGCCGTAATTACGTACCTGAATCTGGTACTCCGCATTCCAGCGCGCATCGTTGCCGACCACAACGATCACCGACAATCCATGGCGCACGGCAGTGTCGAATTCGGCCATGTGAAAACCGAAGGTACCGTCCCCCATTACCGCCAGCACCGGTTGCTCCGGATTAGCAGCCTTGGCCGCCAGCGCAAACGGTAGCGATGGCCCGATTGCACCGGCTACGCCGTTGATCAAACGTCGCTCTACCTGCACGGTCGCTTGCGGCCACTGACCAATTTCACCACCATCGCAGACCAGTGTGGTGCGCGGATGGCGGTCAATGAAGGCCTGCAGCGCACGCCCAAGCGCCACCGGATGCACCGGTTGATCGTCAGCAAATTGCATAGCGCGCCATTGCGGTGGCCGGTATGCGATCAGAGCACTGGCATCAACCAGCCAGTCATTGTCAGGCGCTGCGGCCACGCCGCATGCATGGGCCGACCGACCAGAATGCACAGCCCGCTTGAGCAGCGCGAGCATGGCATCGGCTGGCGCTGCCAGGGTAGCGAGCAACATACGCTTCTGGAGCAAGCCAGCAGCGCGGTCGAGCAGCGCCCTCTCGGGATCGATCACGATCCAGTGACAAAGCGCATCAATAGCTGGCGCCTGACCGAAGCACAACGTAAAGTCGAGCGGCTTGCCTAGCAAGACAATCAGGCTGGCCTGGGCGACTACCTGGGCATACGCACCGAGGCCAGGATCGTTTATGCCGCGCGGACTTTCCATGCCCACCACGGGTGCGCCCGTGCGCCGCGACAGTTCCTGCATCGACGTCCGACCCGCCACACTGCAGAAGGTCGGTCCGCATACAATCAGCGGACCGGCTGCCGCTGCGACATGCATCAGTACCAGATCGGCGACTGCGTCTGACAGTGGGGTAACCAGACGCTCCGCATCGTCCATGCCAGGCCACAGATTGTCGGCAAGCGGCACTGCCTGTTCCAGCAGGTCGACCGGCAGGCTCAGATGTACCGGGCCCGGCCGTCCACTGCGTGCAATTTGCATGGCGCGCGCCAGATCGTGACCGAACGCCGCTGCACTCTGCACGGTCCACGACGCTTTGGTGAGCTCCCTGCAAAATTCAGCCTGGCGCATTTCCTGGAACGCGCCCTTGCCAAGTTCGTTCAGACCTGCGTGGCCGGACAGCAGGATCACAGGTGACTCTGCGGCCAGCGCGGTGGCCAGGGCGGCAGTCCCATTGGCATGACCCTGGCCGCCGGTGACAAGTGCAATACCGACTTCCCCGGTCAGTCGCGCGTAGGCGTCTGCCATGTGAACGCAGGCCGCCTCATGGCGAACATGGATCAGGTCGATCGCCGTATCAACGAGGGCATCATAGACCGGCATGATGTGATTGCCCGATAGGGAAAATATTTTCTCGACGCCAAAACGCTCTAACGTACGTACCAGAAGATCGGCACCGCGAATCGTCTCATTTGGCATGGCTGCAGGCCTTCCGTTAAACGTGTCCAGATCTGGGCGCTAGGTGATCGCGTGGCTGTCGTCAAGTATGGTTTCGCCCGGCCTGACTCGCACGAACTCGACCGGCGTGCGCGACACGATGAGTTGGCCATCAATCTGGCGCACCACGGTGAAGGTAGAACCAGGCAAGTCTTTGGTTTCCGGATAGTCTTCCCGAAAGTGCGCGCCGCGCGAATCCTCCCGCGCCAGCGCCGCCGTCACCACCACCTTGCTCACGGCAATCAGGCTTTTCAGATTTAACCAGTCATGCCAGGTCATGTTAAAGGCAGGGTCATCGTCGTCAACGCCGATCTGCGACAGTTCGATATCGAGTCGCTCGAGCGTTTGAATGCCGTGCTCCAGACCTGCCGCAGTGCGCAGGATACCGGCGTCTTCCCACATGCAGTCGTAGAGCGCTTCGCGGATCGCTTCCAGATTCCCGGCCGGGAGTCCGAGCGGCAGGCGATGCATTGCCATTGCCTGCTCCAGTGCAACTTCGTCAGCAGGCCGCAGACTATCGTTAGTCTGCACCCAGGCCGCCATGGTGTCGCCAGCAATGCCGCCGAAGACGGTCGAATTAGCCACTCCGTTGCCGCCCAGCCGATTGGCGCCATGCACGCCGCCAGTATCTTCGCCGGCTGCGAACAGACCCGTCAGCGAAGTGCTGCAATCGGGCCGGAAGATCACACCGCCCATCATGTAATGAGCGGTCGGCACCACTTCTACCAAACCGCCGGCCAGATCAAAGCCGCAATCACTGCAACGCTCGACCATGCCCTTGAACTGCTTGCGCACCTTGTCTGGTCCCAGGTGCGCCATCTGGATATAGACGCCGCCATTGGGCGAGGTACGCCCTGCCCGCATTTCGGCATAAATCGCGCGCGAGACGATGTCCCGGGTTGCGCGCTCGCCGCGCGAATCATAGGCGTGCATGAATCGCTGTTGTTCGCCGTTGAGCAGATAACCGCCAGCGCCGCGCAGACCTTCTTCCAGAACCGTGCCCGTCATTCGGGTGTGGGTACCGGCCAGCAGTCCGGTAGGATGGAATTGCACCATCTCCATGTCGCGTAAGGCCAAGCCGGCGCGCAAGGCCATGGCCAGCCCATCGCAGCTCTTTTCACCGGATGGGGTGTGGAATTTGTACATCGTCGGGCCACCACCGGTGGCCAGCAAAACGGCCTTGGATTGCACGAACACGAACTCGCCATCACGCATGTCGATCATCAATACACCTGCCAAAGCACTCCCATCGGGTGTCCTGATGAACTCAACGGCGCGGTGTTCTTCCAGGCGATTGATGCCACGCGCCCAGACCTGCTCGGCCAGACGGTTGATGATCTCGATGCCGGTCAGGTCACCCTTGTGTACGGTGCGGTCAAAAGTCTGGCCGGCAAATGCCTTTTGATGCACAGTACCGTCGGGATTACGGTCAAAGAAGCACCCCAGTTCATTTTCCAGCTCATGAATCCGCTCGACCGCTTTGGTTACCAGAGTCCAGGCCAGTTCCTGGTCAGACAGCCACTTGCTGCCTTCGACGGTGTCCATGAAATGCCGCTCGACCGAATCGCCCTTCGCCAGCGCCACGTTGTAGCCGCCCTGGACCATGCGGGTACATCCCGATTTGCCGAGCAAGCCTTTGACCGCCACTGTGATATGCAAATCTGGATCGGCCTGATGCGCGTGCAGCGCTGCAAAGAGGCCAGCCCCGCCGGTGCCAAGGATGAGGATATCGGTTTCCAGTCGCCTGATGTTCATGACGTTTGCACGCCAAGGCTTGCCAGCACCGCTGCACGACGGGATTGGGCCTCATGGTTGACGGCGTCATACAGACTGCCGCCATGACTGTCCATCGCCACCAGCAGCGGGCCGAAATTTTTGATTTGAAATTTCCAGAGAGACTCAGGATTCAGGTCGTCCATGTCCACTTCCTCAATCTGGGTAATCCAGGTGGTTTCCAATGCCGCCGTGCCACCAATGATGGCCAGATAGGCACCGCCGATTTCCTTGAATGCCGCCAATGAGCCAGCGCGCATGCCGCCCTTGCCAATGATGATGCGCACGCCGTTCTGTCGCATCAAGGGCTCGGTAAAGCGCTCCATGCGGTCCGAGGTAGTTGTGCCAATACAGATCGGCATGTAGCCAGCAGGGTAATCGGCGCTTGGCTCGACTTTTTTGACGTTCGGTGCAGTGTGGATCACGGCATGGCCGTTCAAATTGAAGCGGGTGGCACGGCCATGGTCGAACATCTGGATCTGAGTTGCGTCGCGAATCCCGTAAAGCGTCTGGTGCAGCGTCACGGTATCGTTGATGCGTAATTGCCGGGCCTGCGCTTCGCTAACCGGCATGGTGAGTTCATAATGGGCCATGATCAGAATCCGTAGCTAAGGTTAGTCGGCGTGAAGGTCGCAGATGCACGGCGCGCCGAGTGGCACTGCATGTTAACGGCGACCGGGTTCATCGTGATGTGGGTCGCTGCCAATTCGATATGGACCGCGAATGCGGTGGCGTCGCCACCAAGTCCTTGCGGTCCGACACCGAGCGCATTGACCGCCGCCGACAATTGACGCTCAAGCAGCGCGCCATCGGGGTCGGCGCAGGATGTCCCCAGTTCCCGGGTCGAAGCACGTTTTGCGAGCGCCATGCACAACTCTGATGTGCCACCGATACCGACACCCACTATCGTCGGCGGACAGGTCTTGCCACCGGCAACGAGCACGCAATCGATGGTAAATTGCTTGATGGCATTAATCCCCTCGGCCGGGATCGCCATTTTCAGAAACGAATTGTTTTCCGAGCCGCTGCCCTTGGGGATCATCAGGATTTTTAATACATCCGGCGTATTGGTGAAATCGATGCTGATTGCCGGGATTTCGATACCGCAGGACGTGTGTTCGTTCTTGCGCGTCAGCGGATGCACTACCGAAGAACGCAACGGGTGTTCGCGGGTTGCCCGTTCGCAGCCACGGCGGATAGCCTGTTTCAGGGCGAAGCCATCGACCTCGACGCCGCTGCCGATGATGACCTTGTAGATCGGCACGCCAGTGTCCTGGCACAGCAAGTTATTATTGTCTTCGGCGACCCGGATGTTGGTCACCATGGTGCCGAGAATGCGTTGGGCCACTGGCGCTGTCTCGCGCCGGACCAGTTGGGCCAGGCCTTCTTTGATATCAGGTGGCAGGATCTTCAGCGCCCGGATATAGAGTTCCTTGGCGGCATCTTCCACCAGCTGCAAGTCGATTTTCATGATGCGATTTCCTTGTTCGTTGATTTAAGGTGGTCGCCGGCTGCGACTGTTACCAAAGCAGCGCCATTGCAAAGGCAAGGCCGGTGGCGATAGCAACACCGACGGCGCCAGCGATCCAGTTCTTGCGCGGACCCGACCACGTGCCGAATTCGATCAGCAGCAAGCGCACGCCACCCATCATATGCAGCGACAGCAGTACCACCAATCCCCACTCTCCGAGCTTGAACAGCGGCCGGTCGGCAAAGCGAAGAAAGCCTTCCAGCGCCACTTCACCGTGAATTGCCTGGCCGAGCGCCCAGAAATGCAGCGGCAAGAACAACGCCAGCGCCAGACCCGAAATCCGGTGTACGAGGAAGGCCCAATAGCCAGGATGGGCACGCGCCCGATAATCGTTGCGGCGGCTCATGGAAAGGTAACTCCCGCGACCGCGCGCAGGCCCAACAACAGTATCAACAGCCCGGCTACAAAAAACAGGATGCGGCCGCCGCGGTTACTCCAGCCCCACCACTCTTCGGCAATGTTGGCCACACCGATCGGCACATGCACGGCACAAGCCAGCACGAAGGTGGCATAAAAGATACCGAAGCCCCAGTTGCCACGCGTGCGTGCCAGGATCTCGATAGCGCTCAGGCCACCGCGCACCGCATAGATGATCACGCCGATATGCACCACCACGCACAGTGCCAGCACCATCGCGCTGATGCGCTGAAAGTACCAGCCCCGGGCTTGGCGCGCGACGTTACTGGTCATAGCTTGCCGCGCAAAGCGGCCCTCGCTGTTAACAGCTTCAGGCCGGAGATACCGGCGGTCGGCGCAATCTGTTTCGGACAGCGCTGGGTACAAGACCCCTGGGTATGGCAGGAATGACAGCCGCCATCTCCGGCAACGGCCTGCAAACGCGCATCCTGCTGCGTGTCACGCACGTCGTTGGCCAAAGTCCAGGCGCGGTTCAGTGCGGCGGGGCCAAGAAAGGCCGGGCGCCAGGTCACCACGTCGCAAGAGGCGTAGCAAACACCACAACCGATGCATTCGATGCCGGCATTGGCGGCCAGGCGCGCCTTGGACGCCGGGTCAACGTTGGCGAATGGATCATGGCGAGTGGTTGAACCCTTGAACTGGCCTCTGGCACTGGCCCACTTATCAAAAAATTGCGTCATGTCCGTGGCCAGATCCTTGATCACCGGCAGGTTCGACAGCGGCGCGATTTCCAGCACATCGTCGACGGCTACCTTGGACACGTGGGTGCGGCAAGTCCAACGCGCCACACCGTTGACTGTCATAGCGCACGAGCCGCACATGCCAACCCGGCAAGAGAAGCGGTAACTGAGGGTATGGTCAAGCTGGCGCTGGATGAACGTCACCACATCCAGCACGGTCTGGCTCTCGCGCCGCGGTACATCATAGGTCTTGAAACTACCCTTTTCCTTGCCGCGCCAGACTTTTACTTTCAAGCTGTTTGTCATGATGTCACCTGGTTTCTGCCTGCAATTGATATGCGGCGACCGGCCAGCCCATTCCTTCACGTGGCAACCGGATCATTGTATGAAATTTGGTCAGGCCCACGCCGCGCACGCCAACGGCGGCCAGCGTGCGCTTTGCGCTTCAGCTTCCTGGCAAATTGTGCACATTCGGGAAGAACATTTCTTTCCACGACGATGGCTTGACCTTGATCATGCCAATGCGCTGCATGAACTCGGCATATTTCATCGAATTCTTTGGTGTCGTGGTGAATTCGATGTTCGGATCGTTCAACATTTTTTCAATGAAAGCGACCGATTCCTTCGTCTTGGCAGCCTTGACGTAGAACTCGGCAGCGGCCTGCTTGTCCTTGTTGATCAGCGCAATCGCGGAGTCGAAAGCACGCAGAAAGGCGGCATAGGTTTTCGGATTAGCGGTGACGAACCTGGTGCTGGCCCAGACCACGTTGAACGTATGCGGCCCGCCTGTCACGTCGTAAGAGTTGAGGACGGTATGCATCCCTGGCTTTTCCAGCTCGACGTACTGGAACGGCGGTGCCGTGAAGTGACTATTGATCGGGCTACCACCGCCTAGCATGGCCAGCATCCCGTCCGGGTGCGATTGCGTGACGGTGAGGGCATCCAGACGATTGGCCTGTCCGGCTCCAAATTCTTTTTCCGCTGCCATCTGTAGTGTAATCGCCTGTATCGACACTTTTACGGCTGGCAACGCGATCTTGTCCTTCTCAGTGAAATCCTTCAGGCTCTTGATGTCGGGATTGTTTGTGTTTAGCAGCAATGGCATCGAATTCATCGCGCCGATGGCCTTGACGCCAATGTTGTTTCTGGTTTTGGCCCATAGCGTGATGAACGGTCCAAGGCCCCCGGAAGCAAACTGCAAGTCACCCGACAGCAATGCATCGTTCATCACGTTACCGCCAGCAAACTTGGCCCAGGTGACCTTGACGTCGCCAAGGCCCGCCGCTTTGGTTTCCTTCTCGAGCAGCTTGTTTTCCTGCATGATCATCAGCGGCAGGTAACTGATGCCGTATTGCTGGGCGATGGCGACTTCACTGACTTCTGCCAGCGCGCTGGTGAGTGAACCCAACGTAAGTACCGTGCCTAGTAAGACCGGCAAGCCGAATTTTTGTCGAAATTTCAAGATGTCTCCTCTTTTTATGGAAGGGGACCGCGCACTTTGTGCGTCGGGGTCGTACAGTGCGCGCAATAACAGATATCACCGCCCAGATATCACTGCGCCAATTCGTCTAGTTGGATGCTAAAGCAGCAGCGCCAGCCCGGACAATAGAAATAGCAGCAATATCAACTTTCTAAATCCATTTTCGCTCACATGATGAAACAGCCGCAGTCCCAGCCAGGTGCCGACCATCAGCGCAGGCAGGCACAATAGAACGTTGCGTGCAGTGCTGGCATTCAATTCACCTGCCGAGCCCATCCATGCCAGCGTCATGAGATGCACGATCAGAACGTATGACTGGAACACGCCGCGCTGATCGCCCTTGCTCCAGCCACGCAAGCCGCACCACAAGGTCGGAAAAATGCCGTTCAGGCTGGTTGCGCCGCCCATGAAGCCACCCAGCATGCCGATCGCACCGTCAGCCACCTGTCCACTATATGCACCGAGCCGCATCACCGGCATGACAGGCCTGGAAAACATGTATAGGCTGTACGCCACCAATACCACGCCCACCGCCTGCCGTACAACATGGCCATCGAGTCGGTGCAATGCCGCCACGCCGATCGGCACACCAATCATGGCCCCGGCCAGAAACGGCCAGAGCAACCGGAGCCGCACCATGCCGCGCAGACGCCACACCAACGCCGCATTGACCAGCATCGAACAGATAACTACCAGTGGCACCACCTGGGACGGTGCCAGCACATGCAGCCAGATCGCCGATGCAATCAATCCAAACGCAAAGCCACTGCTTCCCGACACCATTGCAGCGAGAACTGCACCAGAGAGGATCACACCAACTTCATACGCCATCTGGCCCGCTCCGCATTAACATTGAGATCTAATGTAGGACCATTATTCATCAATGTCAACTATATGACATGTATCATTTAAAATAAAATGGTATCATTCGGCGACGAGATACGGCCTCGTCAGAATGGCATTGCCTTCCATGGAACCGTCCGCCGTTCATTCACACATCAAAACTGACCATCCCACCATGCTCGAACTCGATCCCTCATCCACGCTCGGCACCACACTTTACGAAGAGGTCAAGCGGCAGATGCTGCACGCCTTATGTGCTGGCGAATGGAAACCAGGGGAAGTGATCCCTGCCGAAAAACGCCTGTGCGAGCGCTTCCGCGTATCAATCGGCACCCTGCGCAAGGCAATCGACGATCTTGTCGCAGACAATATTCTGGTACGACATCAGGGACGCGGCACATTCGTGGCGTTGCACAATCGCGAGCAACAATCGTTCCGGTTTTTTAATTTTGTCGCTCATGACGGCCACAAGACTTCTCCGAAAGTGGAGCTATTGTCCTTCACCAGAAAAAAAGTAAGTAAGATCGCCGCCGATATGCTCGGCTTGCCCGGTACGTCAAAGGTTATTGCATTCACGAATTTGCTGAGCCTCGATGGTCGACCGGTGGTCATCGACGACATCATCCTGCCCGAAGTTCTTTTCGTACGCATGAGCGAAGATCAGGTGCGCAACCGGGCCAACACCCTGTACCACCTGTATCAGGCCAGCTTTGGTCTGAACGTGATCCGAACTGAAGAACGCTTGCGTGCAGCCAGCGCCACCGAAGCACAGGCCCGTATACTCGGCATTTCTACGGGCGCTCCGTTGCTGGAATTGCGGCGCGTTGCTTATTCTTATAACGATCAGCCCATCGAATGGCGAGTGTCACATGTTAACTCCGAACGGCACGAATATTTGGTGCCAAAAAGTCGCTAAATCCGCCTGCCAGGGATTTTTAAAATGGCACGGACTCTTGCTCGGCATCATGATGTAAAAGTTCAGGGAATCGTAGACCTCGGCAAATTCATCTATAGTTTTCTACCCCTACTCATCGGTAGTAGTAGCATGTTGTAGACCAATTTACCCTTACAATAAAGAGTCCAGTTAACACCGGAGGCAGCCTAAGCAAGATGTTAAAACGCGTTGTCAGTGATGACAAGATCGATTTTCGGCTGAGTTGGGAGATCGACATTTTGCTTAGAAGCTGTTTAGAGTCATTCAATAAACCAAGTTCGCTCCGAAATCGGGCGTCTGCCCTGCCTGAACTGCACTCTTCCACTTGTCGAGACGCCCGTCTTCCAACTTCCAGAATTTGCGGCAGAGTTCGAAGTATTCAAGCACAATCTCACGCTCACCTTTTTTTATCAAATCTGAAGCAAGACTAACGTTGGGACCAAAAGTGTCGAGTTGAGGAGAGCCTGGCGTATGTCCGGCCAACAAAAGGTAGCGTTTAGCGTCAACAATTCGATCTTGTTGGACTGCAATTCTACCCAGCACCAGGTTTATATCCTGAACCGCATTTCCATAGTTCCAATTGTTCTTAAATTGTGGAAGTAACGTGTTCTGTTCCTCGGCATATTTCTTTGCCTCATCAAGGTGTCCTTTTTCAAAGTATTTTTTAGCGGCGTCACCGAGCTTATAAAAGCGCTCTTCCGGTAATTTAATCGTCGACAAATCAGGAAGACCCTCCCGAGAAGGCAGAAAAGGTATCGCATCAGGCGTGTCTAAGAGCTTTGAAATCTTGCCACTATCATCGGTTATAAATCCGGCTTTAACTAAGAACCGGAGGTTCTTCGCGGCTTGATCGAGATCGCCAGTTTCAATGACTTTTAGTATAAGGTTGCCTTCGAACTTTGATCTCTCCAATTCTCGCGTTGATTGCACCTGTAAGAGTGCACCGATCGCAGACGCAACCATGCCTGCCACCGCAACTAAGATAGTTGTCGCACTAGGCGACCACTTTGTCTTCATGTCAGGTGCCTTCTGAGTGGCGAGCTGATCTCGCTTGAGCGCTATCTCAATTTCTCGAATCCTCATGTCTGCTTCCAACTTACGCTCTTCTAATAAAGGCGAAGATTCTTGGATATTCTCAAGTTGAGTGGACATATTTGCTCTCTTCAAGGAGGCGAGGTGCAATGCAGATCATGTAGAAGTCACTTTTAGAGTTAGATGTGTACTCTTCTACTGTACTTCGGATCATTAGGTAAGTATCGTTACGGTAACAATTAGGATGCTTGCATTAAAGAGCCGTCACGGCGCTTCCAACCGACACTGTAAAACCACTCGGCCAGATGCCGGTAGTTGTTGTCGTCCCTGATAGACAAGTGTTCTATTGTTGAAATAACGCCAAAAACCGGAAGCATTTATTGAGCGACGCACTGCGCCTGAATGGATTATTCTGCCGGGCTCACATTGTGGCTTGGGCGGCAACCCAGCTTGTCAATCCGCAGTTCCGCAAAGCGCGCCAGCATGTGGGATGACGTCAATGCAAACCGCAGCAAGGTTTCTGTATCAGCAATATTCAGCATGGGTGTCGTATCAGTATCTCTGTCCATATTGCTGAAATGGGCCAGATCAATGCAGGTTTGTATGCCTTGGCAGACATCCTTGGTCAATGCATAAAATTCTGCGGCTTCTTCATTTTTGTGATGTTCAGGCAGCCATGAAAACGGCTGATGGAGAGATTCTGGTGATGTTGGCGATGTGTATCTGGTTCTGGTCGGCTTGCTCATGATTGACCTACCAGTTTGATGGAAATAATGCGGGACTTAATGATGGTAAAACGAGGTGGGATAGGCAGGATGGTTCTCAGCATTGTTGGTTCCTTTTTTGCGGTTGAACCGCGCACCGCTACTAAGTAGGGTGGGCAGCAAATAGCAGGGTTAGCAGACTGGTAAAGCAAGCAAAAATCCAGCAAGCCCGAAGGCTTCCCCGCCACCGCCGCCCAGAGAGGACGTACGACGACAGAAGCACATAAAAATACGGCATGACGCCGTTTGTGCGCTTAACTTTAATCAGGCTGCTAAACCAGTTCCTCTTTTTCTCGAGGACGAACTGAGTATAGAACATTATTGCAATTCCTGGAAACCCTTAAACAAGCGATCGCTATCCAAGCCTGTCGGTATTGATCGCGCGCCAACACTCAAGACCGAACACCGCCGCTGGTTTTATCAGCCAGCAGCGCAATGAAAAGGATCGCCATCCGCACCAGCAACACCACGCCCAGCCCGATTAGCCCATACGATGCGCTCAAATGCCGTCCGGGCTTGGGAATGGACAGTCTGCTCAAATTCGTTGCTCTGCTCGTCGTCCAGTTTAAACACGCTGACTACTTGCGCCAGATTACCTGCCTGGTCTTGCAGCGATTCGGCCTCAGCCGCCGCTTTTTCTACCAATGCTGCATTGCGCTGCGTCACTGTGTCCATCTCAGCGATGGCTTGGTTGATCTGTCCGATTCCGACTTCCTGATCCCGGGTGGCGACATCAATCTCTGCCATCACCTCGGACACGCGCTGAACGCTGGCCACGATTTCGTCCATGGTGGCGCCGGCCTGATTGACCAGCTTGCTGCCCGCCTCCACCCTTCCTACCGAATCCTCGATCAGGGACTTGATTTCCTTTGCAGCGATGGTGGAACGCTGGGCGAGAATACGCACCTCGGCAGCGACGACGGCAAATCCGCGACCATGATCACCGGCACGCGCCGCTTCCACGGCAGCATTCAGCGCCAAGATATTTGTTTGGAATGCGATTGCTTCGATAACGCCGGTGATGTCGCCAATCTTCCTGGCCGACTCATTAATCGACGCCATCGTCACAACCGTTTGCGATACCACTTGGCCACCCTTGACCGCAACATCCGAAGCAAACGCAGCCAGGCGATTGGCCTGCCGTGCGTGATTGCCGTTTTGCTTGACGGTGGAAGTCAGTTCCTCCATGGAGGCTGCAGTTTGTTCCAGTGCACTGGCCTGCCGCTCGGTACGGGATGACAGATCACGATTGCCGACGGCGATTTCCCGTGACGCGACATCAATAGCCTCCGCGCCCGCCCGCACTTTGGCGACCTTACCCGCGAGCACTTGATTCATCTCGCGTAGCGCGGACAACAGCTGCCCGATTTCATCCTTGCGATCAAAATCAATGGTTGCACGCAAATCGCCTTGCGCCACTTTTGTCGCGAGCTGGACCGCTTGCTTGAGCGGCTCCACAATACTGCGGGTCAGCAGCCAAGCCAGCAATACACCCGAGGCAAGTGCCAGAGCGCCCAGCCCGGCCAGCAATGCGCGATTGATCTGGAATTGGCGAGCCGATTCCAGGGCCAGCGATTCCGCCTGCTTTTTCTGATGCGCGACAAGTGCATGAACCGCGTCGATATAAGCCTTAAAGGTAGATGCCATTTTCGAATCAACCAATTGCTCTACCTCCATCGTCCTGCCCCCCGCTTTCAATTTAAATACTTCGTCGCGCACAAGCTGGTACGTTTTGCGTTGCTTACCCATCGATGCCAACAATGCCTGCTCTGGCGCATCATGCGGTACCGCTCGCAACTTGTACTCAACATCGGCGACCAATTTCTCGCCCATGGTCGTGCGATTTTGAAAGTATTCAGCAACTTCGAGGCTATCACTTTTGGCAATCAGCACCGCCCGCTCGCCATTGAGCTGAACGGCAGCGAGCAAGTCAGCCGCCAGTTGCTGTTTGGCCAGCTTGTCGTGCACGAGGTATTCAGTCATGTCGTTGGACGACTGCAAACGCCAAAGCGCAATCGTCGTCATCGACGCCATCACCGCCAACACAAGTACAAAAGAGAAAATGACCCGAGAGCCGGTAGACAGGTTGGAAAATTTGGGAAATCTCATTTTGTAGGGGACTTTGCGTGAAATGCCGAAAGAAATAACTCGGGCATTATATAAAGCCATTGTTACTGCACTATTACCTATTGCAGACTTACGGAAAAATATTTCCTAGGCGGCAAAAAAAGCTAGCTACAAAACGTATGTTAAATCAGTACATTGTCGCGCATGACATCGAAGTCCCCGACCCGACTGAATTACTGCCAGGACCTGCCGGTAAGCCAGCTCAAACATACTATCGCGGACTACACGGACCACACGCGTAACGATCCAGCGTCTTTTGAGATCGCCAAAGACAGCTGGACGCATCCAACTTATCTGCCTTTAGAGTCGGCAGATATACAGGAAGGCCGCGGCGCGTGGTTGCGATACAAGAAGCAGTGAAGTCCTGAAATAGCGCGCTTGAAGTAGCGGTTCCTTCCGCTCAGAAAACCAATTAATTTCGAACTGAAATCAATGGTTCATGCGGGGTGAATGGGATAACTTACCTGCTTGGTAATCACAACTGCGACATCTTTTGAGATATCGCAGTTGTCTTGATGTTAAACATTCTTATTGATGAGAATGTGGAATCAACGCACTCGGTATCTCGCGACTATCCAGTCCGCCAGATGCCAGCCAAAGCCGCGTTGCATTGGCCGCCCTATCGATCAATGCGCCTGACTGGCTGTAATCATAAGGTGACACGTCTAGTGGGCATAGCGGAGCGACCACTGCAATGGCTGCGTGCGATGACCAACGCTCCAAATCCACCAACAGTTGCCGCGCGACAAGCAAGTTGAGGGCACGCATGGCGTGCTCAAGCGCTCCTCTGGGCGGACGCCGTTCGGCACAGGTAAAGCCGGTGGATAACACAATCACGCGGGTCGCGCCCAAGCGAATCGCGGTAGAAATAGGTGTATTGTTAGCAACACCGCCGTCAATTAGTAACTGTCCCGCCACCAATACAGGTGGGAATACGCCCGGGATAGCTGTACTTGCCAATACCGCATCGACCACAGAGCCGGAGGAAAGTACAACCTCGCTACCGGTCGTCATATCGGTGGTCACCACATAGACCGGCAAACCGCTATTCTCAAGACGTGTTTCACCGAATTGAAGATGCAAAAACGCGCGCAGTTTTGCAGAACTGATCAGATGCGACCCTTTTGTGCCGAATATACCTAATGCGCCAAGTATTGAGAGAATCGACCACGGCATAATATGCTCTCGACGCGTACCGCGCCACAACAACTCCAGCGCCAGCGCCCCAGCCATATGTGGCTGAAAAGCAAAAAAAACGCTATTAATCGCACCCGCCGAAGCACCTACCAACAAATCCGGAGCGACGCCTGAAGCGATCAGTTCGCGCAGCATGCCTGCCTCGATAGCACCGAGACTTCCTCCACCGGCGAATACAAATGCGGTCTTTTCCATCGCAGCAACCTTCGCGTCTTTATGTTGAGCGAGCCAGTCATTAAATCTGCAAATTGGTGGAAAACTTCGCTAGAACATATTAATGATCCTAGCATTCACCACAGCGTACCCTAGCCTTTGATCGAAGTAAATCTGCAAACAAAACAGCATAGAAAAATCAATGGACTATCGTAATGGCCTTCTTACAGCAGAAATACGGAGCATTTTCTTTTGTTTCAATTTAAATTCAGGCCGGGTCTCAATTTCATGGTGTTAAAGAGCCTTCACGGCGCTTCGAACCGACACTGTAAAACCACTCGGCAAGATACCGGTAGTTGTCGTCGTCCCTGAGGGACAAGTGTTCTATGTTTCATATGGTAACTTTTCAGTAACAAAGTTCAGGTCTCACATGGCCAGCATTTTATGTGCCATTAATGTGAAGTTGCCCTTTAATGGCCACTCCTGCATGGCAAGCCCAAAATAGGATATCGTAGCGCCTCATTTAACAAAGTATCATCGAAGGAGTTGCAATTGGATCTGTCGCACGCAGTGTGGATCGCTCACGATACCCGCCTTATCATCTGTTGCGTTGTGGCGATAGGTGCCATTATCCTGCTCATCAGCGCGACCAAATTACCGCCTTTTTTGTCGATCCTTGTCGGCACTTTTATTGCTGGACTTGGGGCGGGCTTGCCGCCTGAAATGGTAGCCAAAGCGTTTAGCAAAGGCGCAGGTGGCATTTTGGGTGAGGCCGGCATTATCATTGCGCTTGGCGCCATGCTTGGTGCTTTGATGGCTGTTTCGGGTGCTGCGGATCGCATCGCTACGACGCTGTTAAGCAAGGCCAGCGGGCGCGCCCTTCCCTGGGTTATGGCGGCGGTTGCCATGGTTATCGGTCTGCCGTTATTTTTTGAGGTTGGCCTTGTGATGATGGTGCCGATCATTTTTGTAATTGCGCGCCGCTCCGGTCAACCATTGCTGAAAATTGCTATCCCGGCATTAGCCGGTATGACGACGCTGCATGCACTCATGCCGCCACACCCCGGTCCACTTATTGCCGTTAGCGCTCTGCATGCCGATCTCGGTCTGACGATGATGCTAGGGTTTATTATTGCTGTACCTGCGGTGATTTTGGCTGGGCCGCTGTATGGAATCTGGCTATCGCGCCGTATGCCGATTGAACTGCCTGCTACCGTAGGGGCCGTGTACAGCGCAAAAGAAACGCAAAACAAGCAACCAAGTTTTGCGCTGTCACTGCTGATCATTTTGTTACCTGTGATTCTGATGCTTGGAAGCACGCTGGCAAAAGTGGCGATGTCACCGGAAAGCCAACTGGCTTTGCTGCTGAAGTTTCTGGGTGAACCGCTGGTCGCGCTTGGATTAGCCGTATTGGCGGCTGTGATTTTTCTGGGTTGGGGAAGCGGCTTGCCGCGTGAGCGGGTCGGTGACTTGTTACGTAAAAGCCTTGCCCCGATTGCCGTGCTGTTGCTGACTATCGGTGCTGGTGGCGGACTTAAACAGACCTTGCTGGATGCGGGCATGAGCACGACGATCAGCAAAGCGGCTGAGGTCGCGCATCTGCCTTATATTCTTCTCGCATGGCTGATTGCCGTGGCACTGCGGCAGGCGACTGGCTCCGCAACTGTGGCGACCACCACCACCGCCGGTATTTTAGCCCCGCTGGCCATGGGCATGTCGGCGACGGAAGGTTCTTTGATCGCGCTTTCTATTGGTGCTGGTTCGGTATTTTTCTGCCACGTTAATGATGCCGGATTCTGGATGGTGAAAGAATTTTTTGGCCTGGAACTCAAGCAGACACTGTGGGTCTGGTCGGTGTTGCAGACTATTGTGTCGGTAGTTGGATTAGCTGGAACACTATTGCTTTGGCAGCTTTTGCATTGAGTATTGCTATAGCGCTGAACCTGGCGCTGATTCATTACATTGGTTCGGCATCGCGAAGGTGGTTCTTTCGAGAAATACTGAAGAGTTAGCCGAATTCATGTATCTAAAATATCCACCCAAATAACCACCCAAATCCCCGATCAGCAACGTTGATTGGGGATCTAAAAAGATCCAACGCTGCCACGCTCTTACGATTGTGCACGCACTAGCAGATTGATTTTGGCCGCCGCCGCCAGCAATGCGGGAAGGCAGTTCTCTAATAACTGGGTCGGACTTGGATTGTTTGCCTGTCCACTGATATTAATCGCAGCCACGACGCGCCCGTTACGATCAACAATCGGTGCCGCCATTGACACCAGGCCGGGCTCCAATTCCTCCCTGACCAGACTCCATCCCTGAATGCGAACCTGCTCGATCGTCTCCTCCAGACGCTTTGGTTCGATAATGGTGTTTGGGGTATGCTGCGCCAGTATCATTCTGTGCAAGCGATCACGCAATGTCGCTGGTGGCAAGCCAGCCAATAAGACCCGCCCCAACGACGTGCAGTAAGCTGGCAACCGACTGCCAACGCCAAGGTGAATCGACATGATTTTGTGGGCAGGTACTCGCAAAATATAGACAATTTCGTCGCCATCCAACACGGCGGCTGAACAGGATTGTCGCAGGCTTTCTACGAGGTCTTCCATCACCGGTTGGGCCTGCGTCCATACCGGTAATGATGATAAATAAGCAAACCCGAGTTCTAATACTTTAGGTGTTAAACGGAACAAGCGCCCTTCTGCGGCGACGTAACCGAGATGCAATAAAGTCAGCAAAATTCGACGCGCTCCCGCACGCGTCAGGTCAGCGCGTTCGGCGACTTCCGTTAGCGTTTGAGAAGGCGCATCTGCGCCAAAACTTCGTAACACAGACAGGCCACGGGCAAATGACTGCACATAACTATCGCCGGGCTTTGGAATGGCAGACGACGGATGATGGGAGTCCGGTAACTCTGGTTCTTCTTGAAGAGGGAATGGCACACTATCCGACATGTTTATGCTCTTTCAAATTTCTTAATAACAATTGGATAACTTCTACCCGCTTCCCAAACGCTGAAAGTGTAAATGGATGGCGCCGAATTAATTAACAAAAAACAATTAAATAATGCGCTAACAAATATTGACAACGCAGCGGTCCCTGTCTATTCTTATCCCATAAGTTCTAAATGCGAATATTTGTTCATTATAAGAACTTTAAACGATATTTCAACCTAATGTTCGTATAAAAACCATGATTAACAAAATAATTCCTTCTGTGACAGAAGCGCTGGCAAATATTCATGATGGTGCAACGATCATGATCGGTGGCTTTGGCGGTGCTGGACAACCTGCTGAATTGATCGATGGTCTGATTGCGCACGGCGCAAAAGATTTAGTGATCGTCAATAACAATGCCGGTAACGGTGAAACTGGTTTGGCCGCCCTGCTCAAGGCTGGTCAGGTGCGCAAAATCATTTGCTCTTTCCCGCGACAAGCGGACTCGCATATCTTCGACGGTCTATATCGCTCCGGGAAGTTGGAGCTCGAACTTGTCCCGCAAGGTAATCTTGCCGAGCGCATTCGTGCTGCCGGTGCTGGTATCGGCGCGTTCTTTACACCAACCGGTTTTGGCACGCAATTGGCGGAGGGCAAAGAAACCCGGGAAATCGACGGTCGCATGTATGTGCTGGAAAGCCCGATTCATGCCGATTTTGCGTTGATCAAAGCCGAATCTGGTGACCGTTGGGGCAATCTGACGTATCGCAAAACAGCCCGTAATTTTGGCCCGATCATGGCAAGCGCAGCCAAGGTGACGATTGCATCGGTACATCAAATTGTCGATTTGGGCAGTCTTGATCCAGAAGCAGTCATCACGCCCGGCCTCTACGTGCAACGCATCGTTTTAGTGCCGCGTACCGCTACGGGACCGGCTGGTCTTAAAGCTGCATAGTGGACATGTGATAAAGACGCTGACGTATGCGAACGATTGGGCAACGCGGTCAACTTGGCGATTATGCCGTTAACCGCTTCCTGGTTGCAGATCAATATGCTTACCAAGCGCCATAAATGATAAGAGTACAAGTCAGCCTTAGTACAAAATAAGCGAGAAAAATATGAGCAAGTGGACAAGAGAACAAATGGCGCGACGCGTTGCGCAGGATATCCCGGATGGCGCTGTGGTCAATCTTGGTATCGGATTGCCGACCATGGTGGCGAATCATTTGCCGAGTGATCGGGAAGTGATTTTGCATAGTGAAAATGGCGTGATTGGCATGGGCCCTGCGCCCGCGGAGGGTGAAGAGGACTACGATCTTATCAATGCGGGTAAACAGCCTGTGACATTGTTGGCGGGCGGATGTTATTTTCACCACGCCGATAGTTTTGCGATGATGCGGGGCGGCCATTTGGATGTCTGTGTATTGGGTGCGTTTCAGGTATCTGTCGGTGGTGATCTGGCAAATTGGCATACCGGCGCACCGGACGCCATTCCGGCAGTCGGCGGCGCGATGGATCTTGCGATTGGTGCAAAGAAAACTTACGTCATGATGGAACATATGACGAAATCAGGCGAAAGCAAACTGGTATCAGCTTGCACGTATCCGTTAACCGGCGTCGCTTGTGTCAGCCGCATCTACACCGATCTGGCCGTCATCGATCTGGATGCAGATGGTGCCAAAGTGATCGAAATCGTTGAAGGAATGACGTTCGATGCATTGCAAAAGGTGACGGCTGTTCCACTGATTAACTTGGCTGGCTGAGTCATCGAATAAAGCTAATCTGCATATCTGCTGTGCTTACCAAAGGTGGCACAGAGCTCAAAATAATAATCATTAATCAACGGAGAGTGTCATGTCCCATGCTTTTATTTGCGATGCCCAACGCACGCCCTTTGGCCGTTACGGCGGTGCTTTGTCTGGTATCCGCGCTGATGATCTAGGCGCAATTCCTATCCGCGCCTTGATAGCCCGCAATCCGCAAGTTGACTGGCACGCCGTGGCTGATGTGATCTACGGTTGCGCCAATCAGGCTGGTGAAGACAACCGCAATGTTGCGCGCATGTCGGCATTGCTGGCTGGCTTGCCGGTTGATGTACCGGGCGCTACCATCAACCGTTTGTGCGGTTCAGGTATTGATGCTATCGGCACTGCAGCGCGTGCAATTAAGAGCGGTGAAGCGGGATTGATGATTGCCGGTGGCGTGGAAAGTATGAGTCGTGCGCCGTTTGTCATGGGCAAGGCTGAAAGCGCATTTTCCCGTGCTGCAAAGATTGAGGATACGACGATCGGCTGGCGCTTTATCAATGCACTGATGAAAGCCCAATACGGCGTCGATACCATGCCAGAGACGGCTGAAAATGTGGCGGCCGAATACGGTATCAGTCGCGCTGACCAGGACAAAATGGCCCTCTCAAGCCAGATGAAAGCAATCGCCGCGCAACAAGCAGGCGTTTTCGATAGTGAGATTGCACCGGTGACGATCACGCCAAAAAAAGGCGAACCCATCGTCATTAGCAAGGATGAACATCCGCGTGCTACGTCACTTGAGGCATTGGCAAAACTCAAACCCATCGTCAAGGCTGACGGTACAGTAACAGCGGGGAATGCATCCGGCGTGAACGACGGTGCGTGCGCCTTGCTGTTGGCTAATGAGAGCGCAGCGTCACAGTACGGATTAGTGCCTAAAGCGCGTATTGTTGGTATGGCGACCGCAGGCGTGACGCCACGGGTAATGGGTATTGGACCATTTCCTGCCACGTTAAAAGTATTGGAGTTGACCGGTCTGCGCCTGGATCAGTTTGATGTCATCGAACTCAACGAAGCGTTTGCAGCACAAGGGTTGGCCGTGCTCAGACAGTTGGGCTTGCAGGATGACGACCCGCGTGTGAATCCAAACGGTGGCGCTATAGCACTCGGTCATCCATTGGGTGCGTCCGGCGCACGTCTGGTAATGACTGCGGTAAATCAGTTGCAACGTACTGGCGGACGATATGCACTGTGTACGATGTGTATCGGAGTCGGACAAGGGATTGCGATTGTGCTTGAGCGGGTATAATTTTTTCTGGTGTCGTTTTAAACTACTTTTGAAAGTAATTTAAAACAGGCTTTGGAACGCCTAAAAAGGTGCCAGATCGGCGTATGAGACACGTTCAAATCTTGATTGGTATATTAAGGAGGCGGTTTGATTTCTCATGTTTTTGTTGGGGTGAATGACTTTCCCGCTGCGCTGGTTTTTTATTCAGCGGTCACGCGCGAGCTTGGACTGATTTTGAAGTTCAGCGAGCCCGACAAATCATGGGCTGGTTGGGTTGCGCCAGATGCGCCTCGTCCCATTTTTGTCATCGGCAAACCCTATGATGGCAATACCGCGACCGCTGGAAACGGGCAGATGATCGCCTTCCTCGCTCCTACGCGTGCGGCTGTGGATCGCACTTACGCCAAGGCGTTATCCCTTGGTGGACGCTGTGATGGACCGCCCGGTTTGCGGCCGCATTATCACCCTGATTATTACGGCGCTTATTTTTCTGATATCGATGGAAATAAGTTGTGTGTTTGCTGTCACGACCCTATTCCGGCATAGCAATCATTAGAACAATTGCAGACACTGTATAAATAAGCGCAACTAAAATTACAACAATAATTCCGATAAATTATCTATTCATTAGATATTCAATTAAACTATAAAAAATGACATTTTTATTCTTATAATT
>NZ_JASJXA010000026.1:0-72744 GCF_035018905.1 Glaciimonas sp. Gout2
TAGACGCGCATGGTTCAGGTCCATGTGCCTTCGGGTGTGGGGGTTCGAGTCCCTCCGTGGGCACCAAGTAATTGGTGTAAAAATAGAAAAACCGCATAAGCATCGATGTTTATGCGGTTTTTTTGTATCTGAAATAAACTAACAGATAGGTTTATTTCATTATTGTCACTCATTTAGCTTTGCAAAACATCAGGTTAAATCCTGAAAAATGCATCCTGAACTTGCAACAGAAAATCGCCAGCAAGGCAGATTTTCCGTCACATTCTCGCCCCATCCAACAACAAATATCTCCAGCAAATCTATTTCATTGTCGGCATGGCAAATTCTGCGCCAGCTGCAATCGTTGCTGGCCAACGTTGTGTCACCGCTTTTTGCTTAGTATAGAAGCGCACTGATTCCGGGCCGTGTGCGTGATGATCTCCAAACAGACTCCGCTTCCAACCGCCAAAGCTATGGAATGCCATCGGCACCGGAATAGGGACATTGACGCCGACCATTCCGACCTGCACTCTTGATGTGTATTCGCGTGCGGTATTGCCATCGCGTGTAAAGATGGCGGTGCCGTTACCAAATTCATGCGCATTGACGAGTTCCAAAGCCGCTGCAAAATCAGGTACCCGCACAATACATAACACTGGTCCGAAAATTTCTTCCTGATAAATTTTCATCTCGGCGGTGACATGATCAAACAACGTGCCGCCAAGAAAGAACCCTTTTTCATGACCGGGCAAAGTAAAGCTACGCCCGTCAACAGCGAGCGTTGCACCAGCAGCGATACCGTCGTTGATGTAACCAAGGATTTTATCCTTGTGAATTTGTGTCACGACCGGACCCATTTCAGCCTCTAAGTCCATGCCCTGATTGATGCGCAGTTCGCGCACACGCGGGGCCAGCGCTGCAACCAGCTTATCGGCAACATCACCAACGGCGACTGCGACGGAAATCGCCATGCAACGCTCGCCCGCAGAACCATAGCCAGCACCAATGAGCGCGTCTACGGTTTGATGCAAGTCAGCATCCGGCATCACGACCATGTGATTTTTTGCACCGCCCAATGCCTGCACGCGCTTGCCCTTGGCGCAGCCGGTGGCATAGATGTATTCAGCAATAGGTGTTGATCCGACGAAACTGACTGCCTTCACGTCCGGATGATCCAGGATTGCGTCAACCGCTACTTTATCGCCTTGCACCACGTTAAAGACGCCATCCGGCAGACCTGCTTCTGTCAACAGTTCAGCCAGTAGCAAACTAGCTGAGGGATCGCGCTCGGATGGTTTCAATACGAACGTGTTGCCGCAGGCAATCGCCATAGGAAACATCCACATCGGCACCATGACAGGAAAATTGAACGGCGTAATCCCAGCACAAACACCCAATGGCTGGCGCATAGTCCATGCATCAATGCCATTGCTAATTTGCTCTGTGTATTCACCCTTCAACAATTGCGGTATGCCAGTGGAAAATTCGGCAACCTCGATACCGCGCGTAACTTCACCTTTAGCGTCGGTAAACACTTTGCCGTGCTCACTGGTGATCATTGCCGCGAGGCGATCATGGTTTTTATCGAGTAATTCTTTGAATTTAAACATAATGCGGGCGCGACGCAACGGCGGCAATGCCGACCATGCAGGGAACGCGGCCTTTGCGGCAGCAACCGCTGCATCGACTTCGGCGGTCGACGCAAGACCGACTTTGGCGCTGATAGCGCCGGTGGCAGGATTAAATACGTCGCTGGAGCGTTCGGCTTTTGACGCGACATGCTGACCGTTGATGAAGTGACCAATAACTGTGGGTGATGACATAGTAGTTGCCTCGAAAGTGATGTATACGAAATGCGTAATATTGCCTGGTGTTGTCCGGTAGTCTGGAAAGCGATGACGCGCCAACCACGCCAACAATTTCTCGCATGAAACTAAAATAGGCACGCTAAAAAAAACTGCCGCCGCATCGGATGACGGATCGCGCTATGTTCCTCCGTCCTACTTGCACCATCCTTACAACAGACGCTACTAACGCGGCATTAACCAATCATGGGCAGGGTCATTTTTAAAATGCCAGGTGCGCTTCGGCCCCGCCATTACGTTGAGGTAATAGCAGTCGTAACCGTGCGGTGCTACGACTGGATGATAACCCTTTGGCACCATCACAACATCATGATTTTCCACCGCCATCGATTCATCCAGAGAGCGATCATCTGTATAGACCCGTTGAAAAGCAAATCCCTGAGCAGGATTTATTCGGTGGTAATACGTCTCTTCCAAAGCGCTCTCAGTCGGGATGTCATCGGTATCGTGTTTGTGCGGCGGATAACTTGATGAATGCCCACCCGGCGTAATGACCTCGACAACCAATAAGTGATCGGCAGGTGCGCTTTGCGGCAAAATATCGCACACATAGCGCGTATTGCTTCCCTGCCCTCGTACCGAGCGTTTTGCAGTCACCGGTTCAATCAATCGGGCTGCAACATCACCATGACCCGGTGCGCTACAGATGGCGACTTCAACGTCATCATGCGCAGTAATGTTGATCTTTTGGCCGTGCGGCACGTAGACCGAATACGGCGAAGCATCATCAAACACGCTTTGACGCTCGCCAATCTCAGCCCAATGCGCATCACCGGCGCGAACGCTGACTACGCCACGCAAAATGACGATACACATTTCGCGGGAACCGGTATCAAAATCAAGATGCTCGTTTTTACTTAATCGATAGGCCGCAAATCCAACATAATGCCATCCGGCCGATTCCGGCGTAACACGCACGATCTCCCGACCTTGCTGCCGTCCTTTAACTAACAAGTTCATGCGGCTTCCTCCAATCCAAAAATACTACCGCTCTCAATTCCCTGCACCAATCCGGCGAGATGTTGATAGCCCATTTCGGCATATTGATAACTCGGTGCAACGGCTGGGTCCTGTTCCGCTTCCACCACCAACCAGCCTTGATAATCGTGATGATAGAGCATCAATAGCAATGCCGAAAAATCAATCGCGCCATCGCCCGGGACAGTGAAAGCCCCATTAATAACTGCTTGCAGGAAACTCCAATTGCCATTGCGGGCCAATTTCATCACGGACGGACGCACATCCTTGCAATGCACGTGTGACACGCGTGCTATATGTTTCGTTAATACCGCCAATGCATCGCCCCCAGCGAACGTAATATGGCCGCTGTCAAACAATAGCCCAACCGACTCGCCGGTGAGCGCCATCAATCGATCAATATCCGCTGCCGTCTCGACGTATGCACCCATGTGATGGTGGTAGGACAGCCGCACACCATGTGACAACGTGTAGGTCGCAAACGCGGTCAACTTGTCTGCATATTCCTGCCATTGCTGCGGAGTAGTAAATTGGGGGCGCTTATAAAGCGGTTCCGGTCTTCCCTGTATTGCATTAGCGACTTCGCCATACACCATTACCTTGGCACCATTTTCTGCCAGAAGACGCAAGTGTGGTCCGACTCCAATAATCTCATCCTCAACCGTGCCAGTCGCCAATCGACCGGAGTACCAACCCGATACACATTCCAGCGAATACTTGCCCAGTACAGCAGCGAGTGCGGCTGCCTCCTTGGGAAACTTATTACCCAATTCAAACCCGCGATAGCCGATCTGCGCCCCTTCTGATAGCGCGACGTCAAGCGGGGTTTCACCACCTAATGAGGGCAAATCATCGTTCATCCAGGAGATTGGATTGATACCAATTTTTACATTGAATTGTTTAGCCACGATATTTTCCAATTAGAGTTTTTGGTTCAGTTGCGCATGCTCATATTGCTCACGGGCCATTTGAACCGAAGTCCGTGCGGACACTTCCGGCACTGCGACTTCCCACCAACAGCCGCCGTCTTCGGTTGTGCGCTTGGGATCGGTGTCGATACACACCAAATAAGTACGGTCAGCGGCACGGGCGCGTTGCATTGCCGCTTCTAACTCGGGAATGGTTTTGACATTTTCGGCCAACGCACCCAACGATCTGGCATGCATCGCAAAATCAATCTGGGGCACACCCAGCGCGCCTTGCAAACAATCTTCCAGCATATTGTTAAACGGCGCACCGCCACAGGCTTGCTGCAAGCGATTGATGCAACCATAACCGCGATTGTCGAGGACGACGATGATCAACTTTTTATCCAGCATGACCGATGTGGCGATCTCAGAATTCATCATCAGATAACTGCCATCACCGATCATTACAATGACATCGCGATCTGGCTTGGCTAACTTGACGCCCAGCGCGCCCGCGATCTCGTAGCCCATGCAGGAATAGCCATATTCGACATGATAGCCACCGGGTGTTGCCGTGCGCCAAAGTTTGTGGAGTTCTGCAGGAAGCGTTCCAGCGGCACACACAACAATGTCGCTCATCGGTGAGGTATTGCACGAGCGTTGCACCGCGCCGATAACCTCGCCATCGTAAGGCAGCACCGGTAAGGGTATTTCACGCCGATTGGTAATGCCGGTCACCGTTGCGCGCCATGCCTGAGCTTGCTCGTTCGCCTCAACAGTCCAGGCCTCGCTAGCGCGCCAATCTTTAAGTCTGTCGGATAAAGCAGTCAATCCCAAGCCTGCATCCGACAGCATTCCGGAAGCGTGCCATTTCATGGCGTCGCATGGATTGACGTTAATACTGACCAACTTGGCCTGTGCAAACAATGAATGCGATCCGGTGGTGAAATCCTGCAACCGGCTACCAATCGCAATCACGACATCGGCATGATCTGCCAATGTATTCGCGGCAGGTGAACCCGTTACCCCAAGCGCGCCCAACTGCAATGGATGATCCCAAGGCAATGCGCCCTTACCGGCTTGTGTTTCTGCAACCGGCACACCATGCTTTTCGGCGAATGCGCGTAACGCTGCGGTTGCCTTGCCGTACAAGACACCACCGCCTGCGACGATCAGCGGTTGTCGCGCATTTTTCAGCAATGCTAAGGCCTCTTGCAATGCGTCCTCTGATGGCGGTTGGGCGCGAAAGGTCACCAGTTTCGGCTTAAAAAAAGCCAATGGATAATCGTATGCCATGGTTTGCACATCTTGCGGCAACGCCAGAGTTACTGGTCCGCATTGCGCCGCATCGGTCAGCACCTGAATTGCGCGGGGTAACGCGGTCAATAATTGCTCGGGATAATAAATACGATCAAAATAACGTGACAATGACTTAAACGCATCGTTCACGGATACCGTACCATCCTGAAAGTTTTCAAGTTGTTGCAATACCGGATCGGGTCGACGCGAGACAAAAATATCACCCGGCAACAACAATACTGGCAATCGATTGACGTGCGCCAATGCCGCCGCAGTTAGCAGATTGGTCGCACCGGGACCGATAGAACTGGTCACCGCCATCATGCGCCGCCGCATATGCGTTTTAGCATAAGCAATGGCGGCGTGCGCCATCGCCTGCTCGTTATGCGCCCGGTAAGTTGGCAATTCTTCGCGATGCTGATATAGGGCTTCGCCTAATCCAGCCACGTTGCCATGACCGAAAATGGCAAAAACACCGCCGAATAATGCTTCTTCACCCGATACGGTGCCACGGTCGTCCACATGGTCCACTCGCAATGCCGCCAGATAGCGCACCAATGCTTGCGCCATCGTCAGTCTAATTGTTCCGCTCCCGTTACTCATGCTGCGTGCTCCACGTTTTTTGCTGATGCATCGGCAGGCTGATCTCTGCGCCCACGGCTATCTCGCCACACACCAATGAGTTGTTCAAAGGTTGCCCTCACCTCAGAAATTAAAGCAGCATCGTCAATTTCGCCTTGTAACCAACGACGTGAAGGCGTGTGAAAAATAGTCCTTCCAACCATAAATCCGCGGCATGTTTTGCTGTCTTTTGATGCGAGAAAACCTGCGGTCAGTTGCGCCACGGATGCGTTCAATCCTAACAAAACTACGCCACGACAATAAGGGTCACGCTCAGCGATCAAACCATCAATCGCCGTCCACTGTGGCGCCGACATTGACTCCAGTTTCCACCACTCAGGATAGATACCAAGGTTATATAATCGCTTGATCGCCCGCAGTACTGTGTTGTCCGCGATTGCCAGCGTTTTAGGGGGAATAATCTCTAGCAGCAACTCGTGACCGCTAACCTGCACGGCGTCATACAAGGCCCGTATTTGCGCCTCTTGTTCCAAACGATTTTCCACAGCGTCATCTGGATGCAATTGCACCAGACACTTGACCACGTGCTCTTTTGGCCAACTGATCAAATGGGAACCAATCGAGCGCCCGTAATCAAACTGAAGCGGATTCGACATCGGTAATTCAACCGTTCGCCCGACCCACCAACCACGACCGGTGGACGCATTCAATGCATCCTGACCGTAACGATCATCAATCAATACGCCAATCTTGCCTTGTAGTTGTAAAGCTTGCTCGGTCTCCGCCACGGCCTTTACCAGCAAGCACTTCAACGCAGCTATCCGTGATTCTGGAGCACCGCTTTCACGGGTTAGTTCAAAAAATTGATTGCGATGATCAAACGCAAATACATTTACTTCATCCCACGCCAGACGCGGAGTCGACACACGATGCAAGCGTGTCAGATGCGCATCCAGATCCGGACGTTGCAAGCGATCACTATTTGCTAAAAAATAATCCAGCTCAACGGGCGTCGGCATTGCTGGCGCGCAAGCATGGCGTGAGACGACTAATGCGCCACAAGCATTGGCGAAGCGACAGCAGGTTTCATCATCAGCACCCGTCAACCAACCTTTAAGAAAGCCCGACAAAAAGGCATCACCCGCTCCCAGTACATTTAATACCTCAACGCGCACGCCGTAATAATTAAAGGCGGCATCAAGACTATTCGGAATATCGCTGTGTATGACAGCGCAACCAAGCGGTCCACGCTTGACGACCAATTGGGCCTTGCTGACAGCGCGCACAGCGCGTAGCGAAGCCATAATATCGTTACCGCCACCGGCGATCATAAACTCTTCTTCGGTACCAACGACCAAATCAAACTTCGGCAAAATACTTTGCAAATGCGCCGTCACGCTGTGGTCAGCAATGAAGCGGGTTTCGCCATCGCCTTTGGCGGTCAAGCCCCACAATACTGGACGATAATCGATATCCAGCACCGTGCGCACGTTGTGGCGATGCGCGTATTCCAAAGCCCGATTACTGGTGCGATTAACTTTTTCGGTAGAAAAATGGGTTCCCGTAATCAATAATGCTTTACTCGAAGCAATGAAAGCCTCATCGATATCCTCTTCAGAAATCGCCATGTCAGCGCAATTCTCGCGATAAAAAATGAGTGGAAATGTGTCTTTATCCTTCAACCCCAACATGACCAACGCCGTCAATCTCTCTGGGTCGATTTTAATCTGACTGACATCACAACCCTCTGCGGCGAGGGCGTTGATCAAAAATTGGCCGTTATGCTCATTCCCAACCCTCGCCAGCATGGCTGACTTCAACCCCAAACGTGCGCAACCAAAAGCAATATTGGACGACGAACCGCCCAGATATTTGGCAAAGCTGGTGACGTCCTCAAGACGGGCGCCAATTTGTTGTGCATACAAATCTACGCCAAGACGGCCCAGACAAACGATATCGCGTGGCCGATCTGGCGCAAATACGGTCACCGCTGATGTTAATGATGTGGTCATGAATACTTCCTCTTAAATCCTGATGCCATCAAGTTGATTCATCAGCGTCTGCATTTCAGCACCGCCCGCCATCATGTCCAGGACAGCATCCTTGGACACATTATTTTTGGTAAAAGTACCCATCGATTTGCCGCGATTGAGTAAAGTGAATGAATCACCGATCGGATAAGCGTGATGCACATTATGGGTAATAAAAATCACTGAAATACCACGCTCACGCGCTGTATGAATAAGTTTCAGGACATTAAACGATTGCTTGACGCCAAGCGCTGCCGTTGGCTCATCAAGGATCAACACCCGCGCACCAAAGTGAATTGCCCGTGCGATAGCAAGGCATTGCTTTTCGCCGCCTGACATAGTGCCAATGGCATGGTGAGGATCGCGCACCATGATGCCCATTTCAGCCAATTTGTCACTTGCAGTTTTGGCGGCGTACTTCATATCCATCACTGTGATACCAAACATTTTTTTAGTCGGCTCACGTCCCATGAAAAAATTTCTCGCGACCGATAAAAGCGGAACCAAAGCCAGATCCTGATACACCGTGGCGACACCGACATCCAGCGCCTCCTTGGGCGAATTAAAGCAAACCGGCTTGCCATCCACCAGATAGGCGCCTTCCGATGGTTTGTGCACACCGGCAAGTGTTTTGATAAGGGTCGATTTTCCGGCGCCGTTATCGCCCAGCAAGCAATGAACTTCACCTTTTTTGAGTCGAAGCGTAACGTTTTGCAACGCGATTACCGAACCAAAAAATTTACTGACGTTTTCTAAAGCAAGAATAGTGTCGCTCATGATTACCTCGCCTCCGTCACACGACGACGGACATAATTATTGAACAAAACAGCGACCAGTAACATGACGCCCAAGAAGACCCGGAACCAGTCGGAGTTGAGATTGGTGTACGAAATACCAATCTGAACTACGCCAAAGATCAATGCGCCAAAGCACGCACCAATGACGGACCCGTAACCGCCGGTAAGCAAAGCTCCGCCGATGACGGCTGCAATGATCGCCTCGAATTCTTTTTGAAGGCCGCGGTCAGCTGCAGCAGAACCAACATCGGCAACCTGGAGTACGGCGAAAAGGCAGGCGCAGAAAGCAGTGAACACGAATAGCGTGATTTTGACCCGGCGGACCGGTACGCCGACATTTTTTGCCGCATTGGCATCACCGCCGACGGCAAAAATCCAATTGCCGAAACGGGTTCTTGCCAACACAAAGCTGGCAACGATTGCCAGTACGACCCACCATATAATCACTTTGGGGATACCGGCGACCAACGGCGCGCCACCACCACTCGTGGCAATCCAACCTTGACCGGCCATCCAACGGAACAAACCATTGCCGACGGTTCCAGTGAACAGTAGCCCGCCAAGCCAATCTTTCGCGGCATACTCACCCACTCCGCTGACGATGGTGCGGTTAGCAAACATAATGGAAAGGGCCAACGTCAAACCCCGCAAAATAAATAGAAACGCCAAGGTAACGATAAAGGAAGGCAAGCGCGTCTTAATCACCAGATAGCCATTGAGCCACCCGAGTGCCATTGATCCGGCAAAAGCAAAGACAACCGCCAGCCAGAAAGGCCAGTGAAAATAGACAGTAGGAATAGCCACCATCATTCCAGAAAAACCGATCATCGAGCCTATCGATAAATCGAATTCTCCGGCGATCATCAGCATGCAAGCACCGATAGCAATCAAACCAAGATAAGCAGCAACCTGCATCCAGTTGACCACGCCATCAAGATTGAACATGCCAGAATCACCGGCAGTCAACGCAAAGATAATAAACACCAATACCACGCCTGCGAGTGAAGCAAACTCCGGACGGCCCAAAAACCTTTTCAAGCCGGCTTCTGAACGCACTCGTTCATCCTGATCAACCATCATTTTGGGAGCTGATTCGCCGATGACAGACGTGACTTTTTCAGCATGTACGCTATGTGAACTCATGAGATATCTCCTGCTTATTTTGCTTTTCTGACTAATAGTGGTGAGTGCCCGGCGCGGAAAGTATCAAATACTGGCCGTCACTTTTTGATGCGACTTCAAACTGTCATCCAGACGCCCGCATGCGTTTTACATTTATACGCCATACGTTCTGATGCGGGCGGTCTCTACATCTAGTCTATCGCTATAAAGAAGAATGCTTAACGATATTGTCCAGCGTACTTGAGTACTTTAGCGATATTGTCTTTGGTGATATAGCCTGGACCGGAACTGATATCACGTGGACCGTAGATCGGTGTCAGGCCATACTCTGCCAGACGTGCCTGAAACTTTGGATTTGCCTTCAACTTGGCTTGAATCGTCGGGATATCGGTGGTTTTGGTTTGTGTCACGATTGCCAATACTGCAACCGGAATATAGCCTTGAAGGTAGGGTTGTTGATCTATCGCAAATTGCACCGACCCGTCTTGAATACCTTTTGCAATCTCGTCAGACAGATCAAAAGTGGCAAACCACATCTTCCCTTTAAGGCCCATTTTTTGCAATGCGCGCAGGGTTGGACCGGCGGAGTCAGGACCAAGCGCTAATACACCTTGCGTACCGGGATTGTTGCGTAAATACGCAGACACTTTACTTTCTATGCCGGTTGGGTCTTGACCCGCGTCAAGCGTGGATTTTTTATAATCTACGCCAATCGCCTCGGCAAAACCACGACAACGTTCGAACGAAGAGGGATTGGTTGCGTAATGATTGACGCACAAGAAAGATTTAATACCAGCCGCTTTCGCTTTTTCACCTGCACCCTTACCGGCTTCATATTCGGGTTGACCAACGTGCATGATCGCCCCCAGCTCTTGGCTTTGTTTCTGCGTTCCTGAATTGATGGTGACCAGCGGAATTTTCTTGGCGGTCACATTTTCCATAGATTTTTTTAGTACGCTGAAATCAGCAATACTGACAATGACACCGTCATAATGGCGCGCAGCCGCTTGCTCAACCAAACGCGCCATATCCGCTAGGTCACCATTTGGAGGATTACGATAATCGACGGTAACATTAAAATCCTCACCGGCTTGCTTGATAGCATTTTTAATGGTATTCCACCAAGAGTCAGAATCTGGTGCATGACTGATGAGAACAAATTTTTCACTCGCTGCATGGGCGATATTGCCAGATACCGCTGACATCGCCAATGTGGCGATCATCAAGGCTTTAAGAAGCTGCTTTGATCTGCTTGATCTACTAGGTAGCATTTTTATCTCCGATTTTATTTTGTCCGAACTATAGGGTGCGGTACGTGGCGCGATCAACCTACTGAGAACTGACCGGCACTAAACAATAGATCATGCGGAATAACAATGCAACTTTTTTTTCAATTAATTTTTAATTTAGAATTTAATTTTCAAATGATGCATACTCTTTATAATGACGTTGCTAACAAATAACTATCAAGTAAATAGCAACTAAATTGCAACTGCGCCGTAACTGAGTTGTAACTGCACCGAAACTAAAAAAGAAACACGAGGAAACACCATGGCGGAAACTGCCCCAGTTGATCAATTGATGCTGCAAATTGCGGATAAATATGCCGCACTTTCAAAGCAATTAAAAATTATTGCGAAGTACGTTGAGCAGCACCGTACCAGTTTGATGTTAGAGCGCATTAGTGACATCGCCGAGCATTGCGATGTTCAGCCATCGGCGATCGTCCGCTTTGCCAAACAATTTGGATTCAGTGGATTCAGCGAAATGCAAGCCGTGTTCCGTGACGCTTATACCGCCCAAACCGGCCCATCGCCGAACTATCAACAACGTATTCGCAAATTGATAGAGACCAAAGCATCGCCACTTCCTAGCGGCGCCATGGCACGTGAATTCATCGATGCAAGTCGAAGCGGCCTGGATGAACTGTTGAGCGGCTTCGACGAAGCCCGGTTCGAAGAGGCGGTTAAACTTTTGCATAAGGCCGAGAATATTTACGTTATCGGCGTGCGTCGCTCCTTTCCTATCGCCGCCTATATCGTGTACGCACTTCAGCACACCAACAAACGCGTGCATATGTTGTCCGGCCTTGGCGGCATGTTCCGAGAGCAAATTCGTAGTATTGGCAAAAATGACGTAATGATCGCCATCAGCTTCACACCCTATGGAAAGGAGACGCAGGCCTGCGTGCGCCTGGCCCATCATCACCAGGCAAAGACGTTGATCATTACGGACAGCCAGCTCAGTCCGTTGGCTAAACATGCTACGGTTTCATTGACGGTAAAAGAAGGAAGCGCCTTTGCTTTTCGATCGCTGACCAATGCGATGTGTTTGTGTCAGGCGCTATTTATTGCACTAGCGTATCGACTGGAACTCAATGTAGAGGAAACCAATGTTATCGAGGGTTACGATGAATAATCACTGCGAGATGGCGAACCGGATATTCGACCCATTTTCGTCGCCTATTTAAATGATTAGATGGTCGAGTTGTGTGAATGATTTGCACCCACTGGCGACCAATAAAGGCGGCTAAAGCCGCCTTTATTGGTCGCCAGTTGCGTCTTTTAAAGAGTAACGGGCAACTTCGATAGCAACGATTCCCTCAAGGCAATACCAATCCGCGTGGCCTCGGTCGCATCATCGAGCGTCAGACTTAATGGCCTATTTTGCTGAATAGCATCAACAAAATACATTGCCTCAGTCAAAAAAGCATCCTGAAATCTATCGAAAAAAGTTGGCGTGCATTCGTTACGGATTCCCGTCGCGTCTGCAATCTCGACCCGATTTTGGCGAGGATTTCGCCCGACCGTTAAGCGCCCTCCCGTACCGGTCACTTCAGTAACGGTCTCATGCCCATGCGGCATCGTGCGCGAGGCGTATAAGGTCGCAATACGACCATTCTCAAACTCACAGATTGCGACGCCATTATCGACATCTCCGCACGCGCTTAAGTCCTGATGCACTGCAATCGTGCCGCTGGCGAAGACACGTACTGGCTTTGGATTGCCCAGCATCCATCGCGCCAAATCAATATCGTGAACGCTGCAATCGAGAAAAATCCCGCCGCTAGTCGGTGCAAACTTGACAAAGAAACCCTCTGGATCAAGTTGATCGCACGTCTGTGAATACACCATAAACGGCTGACCGATGCTGCCAGATTGGATTTTTTGGTAAGCATCCTGATAGCTCGCATCGAAACGTCTTACAAAGCCAATCATTACCTTCAGATGTGGATGTAACGCAGCCTCCGCTCTCACGCGTACACAGTCGTCAAGATCCAGCGATAGCGGTTTCTCACAAAACACATGCTTTCCAGATCGCAGCGCCTCAATGATCTGTTGCGGGTGCATTGAGGTTGGCGTCACCAGAAACACCACATCGAGTCCCTCGTGCGCCAACAAAGCCTCGTAATTGCTGTATAGGCTCTTGATTCCCAACGCTTCTTTTGCCCAGCTTAATTCGCTTTCAAGAGGACTACATGCGGCGACTAATTCCGCACCTGGAATATGTCGCATCAGGTTCTCGGCGTGTCGCCTTCCAAGCCGGCCAAGTCCTACGATTCCCACTTTTAAAGATTGATGTGTGCGCATGATCTGACTCATTTGGACAAATCTATCGTACGACTTTCACGCCACGATAACGTTGCCGCTTCAGCCAAGGCTAAAGCCTTCACGCCATCGTCAATAGTTGTGCGCACGTTACCGCCATTCACCAGCACATCAAAGAAATGGGCAATTTCGCGTGCATAAGCAGCACGGTAACGCTCCAGGAAAAAATGCTCTGGCCTATCTTGGCTGACATGATGCGCAGTTGATGAGATCACTTCAGTTGGCTTGTGATTTCCTGCTTGCAACATTCCTTTGCTGCCCAGCACTTCGAAGCGCTGATCGTAACCGTACGCAGCGCGTCTACTGGTGTTGATCTGGCACAAACGGCCACGGCGAGTACGTATCGTTACCACGGCAGAATCAATGTCACCGGCTTCGGCAATGGCCGGATCGCTTAAGCAACTGCCAGTGGCTGAAATACTGACCGCCTCATCATCCAGTATCCATCTAAAAATATCAAAGTCATGAATCAACATATCCTTGAAAATGCCGCCCGAACTTTTTAAGTAAGAAACTGGTGGTGCGCCTGGGTCGCGGCTGGTGACCACCAGCATTTCAGGATCGCCGATTTCACCGGCCGCCAAGCGTGTCTTCAAAGCCTCAAAAGTAGGATCGAAACGCCGCTGAAAGCCGATCATGCAAGTCACTTTCGCTTCGGCAACTGCCAACGCGCAAGCCTTGGCGCGGGCCAATGTCAGGTCTACCGGTTTCTCGCAAAAAATGGCTTTTCCGGCCGCTACTGCCCGCAAAATAAGATCGGCATGCGTGTCGGTACTGGAAGCAATGAGTACCGCCCCAACGGACCGATCAGCCAGAGCAGCGTCGATATCAGCCACTTGCGCCCCATTTTGGGCCGCGAGCTCTTGCGCAGCCTGAGAGTTCACATCACAAACATACTTGAGTCTTACGCCAGGTTGCTGCACAAGATTGGCCGCGTGAATTTTGCCAATTCGGCCCGCTCCAAAGACTGCGACATCGATCATTTTGGTTCTCCGTGATTATTTTTGTGAACTCTATTGTAAGCAACAATGCGCCATCACAGAAATATTTTTCTATTATTTTTTTTAATCGAATTTATATTTCGAAATAATCAAGATCAAAAAACATCACTTACGAATTAGCTGGAAAGTCGTCTTGTCTTCACTGTCGCGGCGACACAACAGCAAATCATTCGTATTTAGGCCTATATAAGCGTTCTTTTCTGCTATATAAATCGTGCTGAGTTAAATCAGTCCGCCTCATCAAGCCTATGGAAGTAGTACTGATTTTTTTGTGGAGATAACGAAATCAATTGCGGTAACATCTACTTGTTCGGTACTGAGATGAAATTAGCTGGTTCGACGTAAATCGCTCGACTATTGATCTGAATGTCAGCCACATCGACCTATTTTGGAAAACCAAAATGACACCTCGACCATTTGCATTGTTATTGAGCGTTACCATTTTGTTACCTGTGTTTGGATGCGTAACGCGAGTAGATAAACTCGCGGCTAAACCGCAACCGATCACGCCATTGACGCTGGCCGATAGAAATCAGATGAGAACGATGTTGAATCGCGTGATCGTGAGGCTTGATGACGGCTATTCGATCATGTTGATGGAGGGAAGCCATTGGATGTATCGTGGAACCGTGCCAGGAGGAAGCGTCTATGAGCCCAAAAATGGGGCTTTGGAGACTGATGATAAACACCCCAAAGAATTCGATATTGTGACATCGGGTAAACAAATGATTGGTTTATACTTTCCCAACGAACGTCGATATACCCCTCTAAGACACACGCTATACCTAGTGTTTCAAGATTAAATTGGTACCAAAGAAACATATACCGTGCCTCAAGAACGACATCTCAACAAAAAAAACCTAGCGCACCGCTAGGTTTTTTGGTCGTACGAGCGAGGCCCGCTGGGCAGAATTAACGTGCCATGCCTCGCTTTGACCATGCATCGAGCTGATGTGGACGCAAACTATCATAGTCTTCGAACGGCTGATGTATCCACGGATTCGTAGGCAGGTGATCCACATAAAAATCTGGTTTAATTGTCGAGCAATCTTTCCACCAAATTACAGCTGATTTAACCTCTGTGACCGGCGAGTAATTTTCCTGAAGATGACGTTGCACTCTATCAAGCGTCACGCCTGAATCGACCAAATCGTCGACCAGCAAAATGCGACCAGCCAGCGATCCGCGACTCATCGTAATGTGCGCAGCAATGTCCAGTTCGCTTTGCACAGTTCCGGCCGCTTCACGATAGGAACTGGTCGACAAAATGGCTAATGGAACGTCAAAGATACGTGAGCAGACGTCGCCAGGGCGCAACCCGCCACGCGCCAAGCAAAGAACCTGATCAAATTTCCAACCAGACTCGTGCACGGTGAGTGCAAGTTTTTCGATGGCACGGTTGTACTCATCCCATGAAACCCATAGGTGTTGATCGTTGGAGACGTTCATCTTACTTATCTTCTTTTTAGTTATTTGAAAGGATGACGCAAGACAATAGTTTCTTCACGATCAGGACCGGTAGAGACCATATCAATCGGTACGCCGACCAGTTCTTCGATGCGCTTCACGTAAGCTTGTGCATTTGCTGGCAACGCATCCATCGTTTTCGCACCCACTGTGACTTCCGTCCAGCCCGGCATTTCTTCGTAGATTGGCACGCAACGTGCAGCTTCTTCAGCACCAACCGGGAAAATATCGACTACTTTGCCATCGATCGTATAACCGGTGCATAGCTTCAATGATTCCAGTCCATCAAGCACGTCTAACTTTGTTAAACACATACCGGAGACACCGTTGATCTGTACTGATCGCTTCAACAGTGCAGCATCAAACCAACCGCAGCGACGCGCACGACCGGTGACGGTACCAAATTCATGACCAATACTTGATAGATGCAAACCGATGCCTTGATCGGTAGGCAGTTCAGATGGGAATGGTCCTGATCCAACGCGCGTTGTATAAGCCTTGGTAATACCCAGGATATAATGCAACATGTTTGGACCGACGCCCGAACCCGCAGCAGCGTTACCAGCGACGCAATTACTTGATGTTACGAATGGATAAGTACCATGATCAACGTCAAGCAAACTACCTTGCGCGCCTTCAAACAGTATCTTGGCGCCATTATTGTAGGCCGCATATAACTCACTCGACACATCGGCGACCATAGGCGCCAATCGTGACACGTTGGCTAATGCATCGTCGTAGGTCTTCTGAAAGTCAACTGCATCTGCCTTCAAATAATTGGTCAGCACGAAGTTGTGATAATCGAGGTTTTCTCTCAACTTTTCAGCGAAGCGTGTTTCATTCAGCAAATCGGCAACGCGAATTGCCCGACGCGCTACTTTGTCTTCATATGCTGGACCAATACCTTTGCCGGTCGTACCTATCTTCGCCGCGCCACGCGCTACTTCGCGTGCCGCATCAAGTGCGGTGTGGTAAGGCAGAATAATAGGGCAAGCTTCGGATACTCTCAAACGGGATGCTACTTCAACACCCGCAGCTTGCAGCTTATCGATTTCACGCAACAAGTCAGGAACCGACAAGACCACGCCGTTACCGATATAGCATGCGACGCCCGGTCGCATGATGCCCGACGGAATGAGTTGCAATGCCGTTTTTTTACCGCCGATGACCAGCGTATGCCCAGCATTGTGGCCACCTTGAAAACGCACAACACCTTGCGCATGATCAGTCAACCAATCAACAATCTTGCCTTTACCTTCATCGCCCCATTGGGTACCGATGACGACAACGTTTTTCTGCGTACTTTTCTGTAACATCACTTAGTCCAAATTTTTGATAATCCAGTGGCCATTTTCGAGCACGACCACACGGTCGCAATCGAACTCATCTTGATCGTTTTCGTGGCCTGGCAAACTTTGAATTACTATCTCACCAGCCTGACGCAACGTCACAATCTTTTCCTTCAAACCTGCTTCTGTACTCCATGGCGCGCGAATTGCCGCCTTACGCTCTGCACTCGGCATCAGACGCGCTAACTCACGTAAATCCATCGAGAAACCTGTCGCCGGACGGGACCGACCAAACGTTTCACCGACATGATCATAACGACCGCCGCGAACTAAAGCGTTCGGAAGACCAGCAACGTAAGCGCCGAATATTGCCCCGCTTTCGTAATGATAACCCCGTAAATCCGCCAAATCCACGGTTACGCAGTCTTCGCCCGCTGCATGCGCAAGTGCTTGTAGTTCATCCAGCGCTTTGGTAATTTCTGGTAATTTTGGCAATATGTCACGGGCTCGCTGAATCACAGTGCTATCGCCATACAAATTCGGTAAAGCTAGTATAGCGGCACGCGTCACAGCACCATAGGATGCACTTATTTCCAATAAACCCGGAGTGTCTTTTGCTTCTAATAACTTAACTAGCGCAATTTCGTCTTTTTTAGCGGGGTCTTCAGCAATAATCGCTCGTAAAATACCGACGTGGCACAAATCCAAACGAACCTTGGTGATACCAGCAAGCGCAAGCGAAGCTAGTGCAAGATGTTGAATTTCTGCATCCGCTTCAAGTCCTGCATGTCCATAAATCTCTGCACCAATCTGAAATGGCTCGCGAGTCGCATGCAAACCGGACGGACGGGTGCGTAAAACACTACCCGCATAGCAAAGTCGCGTAAGCGACGAACGATTGAGCAAATGCGCATCAATTCGCGCCACTTGCGTTGTCATATCAGTTCGGATTCCAAGTGTACGACCAGATAATTGATCGACCAGTTTAAAGGTCATCGATTCGGTATCTTGCCCCGCGCCTGCCAATAACGATTCGACGTACTCCAACATCGGCGGCATCACAAGTTCGTAACCATACACGCGAAAGTTATCAAGAATTAAACGTCTTAAGTCCTCAATCTTACGCGCCTCGGACGGTAAAACATCGGCAATGTTTTCAGGAAGAAGCCAATTAGGCATATAAAAAATAAACCAAAAAATTCAGCACCGGAACTTACCAGTGCAGGAAACCATCATTATCAAACGCGACGGAGTATACAACCCAACAATCCGTGCATACAATCCACTCCGCGTGCGTGCCGCAAACCAGACAGTGCCGAATGTATCAGAAATTATCCTCGCCACCAAAAAAAGAAATGGCGTCTCGATAAATGACGCCATTAAATTACGACCTGGATCAGTGTTGTTAACGACTTTAGTGACTGTCGCGGTATGCGACAAGCCACTAAATATTAACCTCAGACAATCTTTTTTGGGTCAGATCTTTACTTATTCGCTCATTTAGCCGAACCAACTCCCGGACTCTTGAAATACTTAAAGAACTCGGAGTTCGGATCAATCACCATCAAATCATGGCGACTCTTAAAGCTTGCCCGGTACGCTTCAAGACTACGGTAAAACTTGTAGAACTCTGGACTTTTGCTAAACGCTTGCGCATAAGTCTGTGAAGCTTTGGCATCGCCCTCGCCTCGCATATTTTCTGCATCACGATAAGCTTCAGCCAAAATCACAGTCCGTTGTTTATCTGCATCAGCCCGAATTTTTTCAGACTCAGCAAAACCAGTAGATCGTAATTCATTGGCAACACGAGCACGCTCGGACTTCATCCGGTCATACACAGAAGCATTAATCTGATCAACATAATCGACGCGCTTTAACCGCACGTCAACAATATCAACTCCAATCTGCCTGGCCTCTTCCGCCACCTTCTTACGCAACGCATCCATCACCTTGCCGCGCTCGCCTGAAATTACCTCACGCACTGTGCGTTTAGTTATTTCTTCGTTCAACGCCGCTTTGACAATTTGAGACATGCGATCTTGAGCACGTTGTTCGTCCACACCAAAACTGACGAAAAACAACTTAGGATCGGTGATACGCCACTTTACGAAAGCATCAATGAGGATATTTTTCTTTTCGGCAGTGATAAACCGGTCTGCTTCTGGCGGATCAATCGTCAAAATCCGCTTATCCAAAAATACGACATTTTGAAACGGAGCCGGCAATTTAAAATGCAAACCAGGTTCATTAATTACCTGCTTCACTTCACCGAAGGCAAACAGGATGCCGTATTGACGCTGATCAACTACAAATACCGTCGAAAGCAATATTCCTATTACGATAAACAGACCTACAGCGAGAGATATTAAGCGATTCATTAGCGGCTCTCCCGATCACGTGTGTCACGGGAACGCGAGTCAATAACTGCCTGCGCATCGCTCTCTTTAACCGTTGCTACCGGCGCAGTAGCTGGACTGACACCTGTAGCTCCTGTATTCGGCATTGCGTTGCCAGCCGAACCTGATGCTACGGATTGGGCAATCAACTTATCTAATGGCAAATACAATAGATTATTTCCGCTCTTGGCATCAATCATGACTTTAGTCGTATTCGCAAAAATCTGTTGCATAGTATCCAAATACATACGGTCACGGGTGACGGCTGGCGCTTTCTGATACTCAGTCAGCACTTGCTTGAAACGTGATGCATCACCTTCGGCATTCGCAGTAACACGGGCACTATACGCCTCGGCTTCCTGGAGCAAACGAGAAGCTGCGCCACGCGCTTTAGGAATCACGTCATTAGCGTAAGCCTGGCCCTCATTCTTTTGCCGTTCGCGATCCTGACCTGCTTTAACCGCATCATCGAAAGCGGCCTGGACCTGTTCAGGTGGTTGTACACCTTGCATCGTCACATTCGTGATTTGTACTCCACTCTGATAATGATCGAGAATTTGCTGCATTAACTGACTAACATCTAACGCAACTTTTTCGCGCCCCTCGTACAGCACAAAGTCCATTTGGCTTTTACCAACGATTTCACGAATTGAAGCTTCGGCGACCTGACGTACCGTTTCTTCCGGATTTCGAATTTTAAAGAGCCAGTCGGCAGCATTTTTAAGTTTATACTGAACTGCAAACTGAATATCGATGATGTTTTCATCTTCAGTCAGCATGAGCGCTTCTTTAGGTTGCTTATTTTTAGCATTGGCGCGATAACCAACTTCAATTGTCCGAACGCCTGAAACGTTGACAATCTCATGACTTTGAATCGGATACGGCCAGCGCCAGTTAAAACCGGCCATAGTGGAGTGGCTATATTTTCCAAATGTCATTACGACACCAGTTTGGCCTTCCTGAACGGTAAAAAAACCGCTAGCCAACCAAAGGAAAGCAACGATGACGGCGATAACGCCCGCGCCAACACCAGCGCTTTTCCCTGTAGGAAAACCACTGCCTCCGCCATTAGAATCACCGCCACCGCTGCCACCGCCATTTTTTTTGTTACCAAAAAAGCGATTTATACGTTGGTTAAAATCGCGCCATAGCTGGTCGAGATCTGGAGGGCCATTGTTCGGCTTTTTGCCGTCGTTGTTTTGTTGGTTGTCATTTTGCGAATTACGACCCCACTGCGGGTCGTTTAGCGAAAATTTGACACCAAGTTTTTTTAATATAGAACCAAGCATTCGATCGTGATCCGGTATAGAAATAGGTTGGAATGCTCGTTAGAGGCGTTTTAACTGCAAATCTTGGGTATTCTCACCTTGGTGTTGCTCGACCCTCGCCGCGTTGCTATCTGTTACAAATTCAGTAATAGCCTGACGCATTAAATTAAGACCGGCGCCAGTTTGAGCACTTACAAAAACACGCTGGATTTTATCATACTCGTTACGCTCTATCCCCGGCTCCAACTCAGCGGCATCAATCTTGTTCCACACCAAAATCTGCGGAATATGATCAGCACCGATCTCTTTCAAGACTAAATTAACTTGCTCGATCTGTTCCAATCTGGTCGGACTGGCAGCATCTACAACATGCAACAACAAATCTGCATGGATTGTTTCTTCAAGCGTTGCCCTGAACGCGGCGACCAATTGATGCGGTAACTCACGAATAAAACCTACGGTATCCGAAATCACTGCATTGGCACCTTCCCCAAGGTAAATTTTTCGTGAAGTCGTATCCAACGTCGCGAATAATTGATCTGCCGCGTACACGCCGGCTTTGGACAAGGCATTGAACAACGTCGATTTTCCCGCATTAGTATAACCAACCAGAGAAATTGAAGGAACGTTACTGCGCCCACGTGCGCGCCGTTGCGTAGCATGTTGTCGATGTAATTTCTCTAACCGACCACGCAATGCCTTAACACGGTCCCCGATCAGACGACGATCAGTTTCAAGTTGCGTTTCGCCGGGGCCACGTAGACCAATCCCCCCTTTTTGACGCTCCAGATGGGTCCAGCCTCGAATAAGGCGCGTCGCCAAATGTTGAAGTTGCGCTAACTCAACCTGCACTTTACCCTCGTGACTCTTAGCACGTTGGGCAAAAATGTCCAAAATCAAGCTCGTCCGATCAAGTACACGCACTTTTAATACGCGCTCAAGATTGCGTTGCTGTGCAGGGGACAGTGCATGATTAAAAATAACGATCTCTAGCTCATCATCATGCACAGCATCGGCAACTTCCTGCGCCTTGCCTGAACCGACGAATAACGCGGCATCCGGCGCCCCTCGCCTTCCGGTGATGGTGATGATTGGCATCGCCCCCGCCGATTTTGCGAGCAAGGATAGTTCTTCCAGACTTGCGGCAAAGTCACCTTTGCCGAAGTCCACGCCGACTAGTGCGGCGCGCATGGGGGGAGTCGAATAGCTGCCCAAACTGACAGCGATTGATTATTCTGCGTCTGCTTCAAGATTAAGCGTCACAGCCCGTGCAGGAACAACAGTCGAAATCGCGTGCTTGTATACCATTTGCGTGACGGTATTGCGTAAGAGCACAACGTATTGATCAAACGATTCAATATGACCTTGCAGCTTAATACCGTTTACTAAATATATCGAAACCGGAACGTGCTCTTTACGTAAGGCGTTCAGAAACGGGTCTTGTAACAATTGCCCTTTATTACTCATGGCTACTCCACTATGTTGTTGTGATTAGAAGTCAAACAGACCCCGCCTTATTTGACGGAGCTTCTATGTATGACTCGGTGGTGTATGACGAATGTAAACGATTTCTCACATTACTGCCAACGAACTATTTTACCGGACGTGCAAACGGGTTTTTCCCCGACTTGAACTCGATACGTAATGGAGTCCCAATTAGTGAAAAAGTTTCACGAAAGTATTTTTCAAGATAACGCCTGTAGTTGGCATCAATCGCTTCGAGTGAATTGCCGTGTATCACGACGATCGGCGGGTTCATACCACCCTGATGCGCATAGCGCAGTTTAGGACGGATTGAGCCCTTACGTCGCGGCTGCTGATGCTCGACGGCTTCCAGCAATGCCCTTGTTAGTTTCGGCGTTGTCAAATTCGACATCGCGGCAGCGTACGCAGCATCGACAGACTTCATCAACGGTGCAATACCGGTAGACTTCAAAGCTGATATGTAATGAAATTTTGCAAAAGAGAGAAAATTCAGTTTGCGATCAAGATCAATTTTAATTTCATCGCGGCGCTCGCTGGTTAAGCCATCCCATTTGTTAATGCCGACCACCAACGCACGACCTGTTTCCAAAATGAAACCCGCGATATGCGCATCTTGTTCAGATATGTCTTGTTGCGCATCAAGTAGTAACAACACCACATTCGCTTCGGATATCGACTGAAGCGTTTTCACGACCGAAAATTTCTCAATTGCTTCGAAAACCTTACCACGCCGACGAATTCCGGCGGTATCGATTAACGTATATTGGGTGCCATCACGCTCAAAAGGAATTTCAATAGAGTCGCGAGTTGTTCCCGGCATGTCGAACGCAATTACGCGCTCTTCTCCCAGCAAGGTGTTAACTAACGTTGACTTACCGACGTTAGGACGACCTACAATCGCAATTTTGATACTTCTCTCATTGCTGACCGGCTCTTCAACTTCTGGAGGACGCTGCGCAAAAGCAAGATCAAGCGACTCTTCCACCAGATCCGCAACACCATCACCATGGGCAGCAGAAATGACATACGGATCGCCCAAGCCTAACTCATAAAACTCTGCCGTGACGGAGGTGTACTTCATTCCCTCAGATTTATTCACGACCAGCATGACTGACCGGCCCGACTTGCGTAGAAAATCGGTGATGGTCTTATCGTGTGGCGTCAATCCTTGGCGGCCATCTACGATAAAAATGACAACGTCAGCCTCGGCCACCGCTTGTTTGGTCTGCTTTGCCATTTCATGCATGATGCCATCTTTGGCGACCGGTTCGAAACCGCCGGTATCGATGACCAAAAACGGCCGCTCGCCCATGCGACCCTCACCATAGTGGCGGTCACGGGTCAGGCCGGGCATATCGGCAACCAACGCATCGCGCGAGCGCGTCATGCGATTGAATAAAGTCGATTTCCCGACGTTTGGGCGTCCTACAAGTGCGATTACTGGCTTCATTAAGTTGTTACTCTGTCGCGAATGCGATCAATGTCCCTGATTTAGTTTGAAAAATTACATTCGAGCCCACAACAACAGCATTGGGCAGAATCGCGCTTTTATCGGCACGAACACGACCGATCAATGTCCCATTCGCACGTGACAAGAAATGAATATAGCCTTCGAAATCGCCGACTACTACCGTGTCACCTAATACAACAGGACTCGTTAGGCGACGATTCGCCAATTCCGTATTACTCCACTCTGCGGTCCCGCTATCGACCGCAAATGCGCTTACTCCGCCATGCTCGTCGGCAGCGTAAAGACGCTGATCATCTCCTCCGACGCCCACATCACTGGAGAAATTTTTAACCCAGTGGGCAGCGCCGGAGCCTGCATCAAAACATCCAACGCGACCTTGGTAAGCGACTGCGCAGATGTCACGCCCGACCAAAAGCGGCATACCGGAAGCATCTGCAACCCGTTCCAGCTCTGTCGTACCGCGAGGATCGCCAATTGCCATTTCCCACCATGGTCCGCCGTTGGTCAAATTCAATGCAGACAAACGACCACCTGGCAATGCCACGAAAGCAGCTTGCGGGACAATCAATATTCCAGGCGCAGACCGCAAAGTAAGCGATGGAACGCTGCGTTGCGCTGTCCAGCGACGCTCACCTGTCTCTGCGTCAAAAGCCGAAATTCGATTATCCAGACTGCGCACAATCACCAAACCCTGCCCGACCGCTGGTGACGACAATATTTCACTTGATGCTTGCGCTTTCCAGCGTAGTTTTCCTTCAGCATCATAGACTAATAACGCGCCTTTTTCGCCAGCTACTGCGACAAAGAATCCATCAGTACCCACTCCCGCGGTTAATTTCATGCCCGCGTTGATGCGCCAGACCGATACGCCCGTGGATGCGTCGATGCGACTGATGACACCATCCGCCGATGCCGCGTAAACGCTCGTACCTGAAACCGCTGGCGAAAATGTATAAGTGCCCGCACCACCCACCGAAGCTGTCCAAACGGTCCGCACCGTAACAGCAGGTTTAAACGTCACTAGCGCAGCTGGTGGATTACTGGGTGCTTTGCCAGCGAACAATGAGCATCCTGACAACACAAGCACCGCACCAGCACATGCAAATTTTACGGCTGTACGGACTTTTTGCAATTTCTGCATTTGTTTCCTTTTTTGCGAAAATTTTCTGAGCGAATCTTTTGATTTTTATAAAACTTTTTGTCTATAAATATTTAACAGATCAGGCAGCAGCCTTAGCTGGCGCCCCACCAATCGCGTCCAGCTTTATTTGAATCAGCTGTCGTCCTGGGTTACCTTGGACGGCCTTGTCGATGGCTAATTGGTAAGCGACGCGCGCCTCATCAAGTTTATTTTGAGCAACCAAAATATCACCTTTACGATCTGCCAGCGCACTGGCAAATTCCGGCGATACATCTCCGGTCAATACTTTTAGCCCTTCGTCATACGCATTTTGATCAAGCAGGATACCGGCCAAACGAATTTTAGCAATTGTCTTGTACTCTTCTTGCCGACCATGATCAATAACCCACTGTAATTGCGCCTTGGCGCCATTCAGATCGTTCGCGTCAAAGGCAGCTTTCGCAGCAGTCATCCCTGCCATCTCTGCGTAGGCTGTACTACTGAATTTTTGTTGCATATCCGCTGCTGCGCGCTGTACTTTAGCATTATCTTTGGCACCAACCGCTTTTTGCATCTCCTCATACAATTGCGATGCTTGCGAAGCCTGACTATTTTGATAGTACTTCCAGCCACCCCATCCGGCATAACCGGCGAGCGCAATGATCACCACCCAGGTAACGAGGTTTCCATACTTTTTCCACCAGTCGTTTATGGTCGCTAACTGTTCTTGCTCTTCAAGATTAAATGCCATGATAATTTACTTTAATGGTGATAGTGAACGTGCTGGTGGTCATGATCGTGCCCGTGATGATCGTTTCCGACTATCTGATCTACCAAATAGTCAGTGACGCCGTCAAAAGGCACGATGGCCTGATTACTGCCATCCTCTTTAGCGCCAATTTCGGCGCGAAGTACTTTGACTGCAGCGGTATTATTCGCGATTTCATCGTCACCGATAATAACGGCATAGGCGGCACCGCTGGCATCAGCCCGCTTCATCTGCGCCTTAAAGCTTCCTCCTGAGTTTGCCGAAGCGCAATGTAGCACAACATCCAATCCGGCACTACGCAAACGCTCAGCTAACACAAACGATTGTAATTGCGCGGCATCCCCTTGATGCACCAGATAAACGTCACACTCATTACGTGTTACCGGCTCACCACTAGCCCGCATCAACTCTAATAACCGCTCAACACCCATCGCAAAACCGCATGCCGGTGTCGATTTTCCGCCGAACATTTCGACCAGCGGATCATAGCGTCCACCACCACAAACCGTACCTTGGGAGCCGAGTTGATCTGTCACCCATTCAAAAACTGTACGATTGTAATAGTCCATACCGCGCACCAAACGAGGATTGATAGTGAACGGAATGTTATTGTGATTGAGTATTTTTTGTACGCCATCGAAATGGGCACGCGAAGCTTCACCCAGATAATCGAGCAATTGCGGCGCGCCGTTGACCATATCTTGCATAGCCGGATTTTTGGTATCCAGAATACGCAAAGGATTGGAATGCAAGCGACGTTGCGCATCAGCATCCAGCACCTCGCTGTGCCTCTCAAAATAAGCGATCAAGTCGACGCGATGCCGATTTCGCTCTTCGGCGTCACCGATTGAGTTTAATTCAAGTTTAATGTTGTCGAGCCCCAGGTCATCCCAAAGACGCTGACAAAGCATGATAAGTTCTGCGTCGATATCCGGTCCAGTGAAGCCAATTGCCTCGGCACCGACCTGATGGAATTGACGATAGCGCCCACGCTGTGGACGTTCGTGGCGAAACATAGGGCCGCTATACCACAACCGCTTAGGGCCATCGTAAGTCAAATTATGCTCAATCGCAGCGCGAACGACGCTCGCGGTACTCTCTGGGCGCAAGGTTAGATTGTCACCATTCATCGAATCAGTAAATGAGTACATTTCTTTTTCGACGATATCGGTAACCGCGCCAAGACCGCGAGAAAACAAAGCGGTAGGTTCGACGATAGGGGTACGAATCTGCTGAAAGCCGTAGCTTTTCAGGACCGACTCCACTGTATTTTCAAACAGCTCCCACAAAGCCGCATCAGCAGGCAGGATGTCATTCATCCCTTTTACGCCAACAATTTTTTCAACTTTTTTAGATTCGGACATTCTTTTTAATGCTCACTTAAGTATTCATAAATTTGATGAGGCTTGATACTAAACAGCGCTGCACAACTTGGAACTTGGCTACTCCACAGCTTGAGTGGCGTAGCGTTTTTTAACATAATCGAGCACTATGCCCTGGAATTCCTCAGCAATTCGCTCCCCGCGCAACGTCATCTTTTTTTCGCCATCAATAAAAACTGGTGCGGCAGGAGATTCTCCAGTGCCGGGCAAACTAATCCCGATATTCGCATGTTTGGATTCACCGGGACCATTTACGATGCAGCCCATGACTGCGACGTTCATGCCTTCAACCCCGGGATAAGCCTTTTTCCACACTGGCATCTGATCGCGCAGGTAAGTCTGAATTTTATCTGCCAAATCCTGAAATACAGTCGAAGTAGTCCGCCCACATCCTGGGCAAGCAATCACCATTGGGGCAAATTTACGCAAGCCCATTGTTTGCAATATTTCTTGCGCCACAACAACTTCTTTCGTACGGTCACCACCCGGCTCAGGGGTGAGTGAAATCCTGATCGTGTCGCCGATTCCTTCCTGCAACAGTACAGACAATGCGGCTGTGGAGGCAACTATCCCTTTACTTCCCATACCAGCCTCGGTCAGTCCTAAGTGCAGAGGATAATCACAGCGATGCGCCAATTCGCGATACACCGCAATCAAATCTTGCACTCCAGAAACTTTACACGATAAGATAATACGATTTGCCGCCAGACCCAGCTCTTCTGCACGAATGGCATTTTCGATAGCAGACGTCACTAATGCTTCGTACATGACTGCCTGAGCACCCCACGGTTCATCTCGTTGCGCATTTTCATCCATGATGCGCGCTAATAGAGCTTGATCAAGGCTGCCCCAATTTACACCAATCCGGACAGGCTTATCGTATTTACAAGCTATCTCGATCATTTGGCCAAACTGGGTGTCACGCTTGGCACCTTTACCAACATTGCCCGGATTAATCCGATATTTAGACAACGCTTGCGCGCACTCGGGATAATCATTGAGCAAGGTGTGGCCGTTGTAATGGAAGTCCCCTACCAACGGGACATCAATTCCCATTTTATCAAGTTGCTCACGAATAGCTGGCACGGCTGCCGCCGCTTCCGGCCTGTCGACGGTAATACGAACCAATTCAGATCCTGCGCGCGCCAGATCTTTGATCTGAATCGCTGTTCCAATGGCGTCCGCAGTATCTGTATTTGTCATAGACTGCACTGCAACGGGCGCACCGCCGCCGATCAATATTTGACGCTTACCATAACTGACAATGGCTGTGCGACTGATGCGACGAATACCGGGACCAGAGGCTATTGGAGAATTCAAATCCGACATGGATGGTTCGCTTTCAGAATTATTTCAGATTCAGTCGGGCAATATTGTTTTTAGTGCCAGCTTTCAGATCGACTGCTTCACCACGCAAAGTCACATCAACGCCCGCTAAATTACCAATCACAACGGACACAGGCTGATCAATATCAAATGTTTCGGTACTACCGCCTTTTCCTACGCGAGAGAAAAGAATCTTTTTATCGGCACGCCTTATTTCAACCCAGGAATCCTGCTTGAACGTTAATTTTAAAATATTAGCTCCCGCTAGGGCAGCTGGAATTGCAGCGGTTGCCTCTTGTGGCTTGACCGCTGCAATAACGGCATCGAGAGGCGCTAAAACACTTTCAGTAGCAATCACCGTATGACTATTTGATGCTGGTGCGGCGGGCGTGTTTACTTGGCTCGACGGCACCCCATCCTCTACATGATTCGCAGCCGATACCGGAGCTGTTGCTCCGAACGGTCGACGCAATGAAGAAAAACCACCAAACTCCGCCACTAAAATACCGATCAAAACTAAAGCAATAGCGCCGAAAATCCAATTGTAAGGAATTCGATTACGCCCCCCCAACAGTAGCCGCGACTCAGAAAAAATCGTCGCGCTGGTAGGTTGCTTGCCCAAAATTTGGGTTTTTACCGGCATGACAGGCACGGTGCTCGGTAAAATCGTCGCTGGATCCAGTCCTAACATCTTTGCGTAGGACCGAATATATCCACGTGTCATCACAATAGTCGGCAAGGCAGCGTAGTCGTCAGCTTCGATCGCCTGAATTTGGCGCGGTGCCAGCTTCAGCTGGTTGGCGACATCATCGATAGACCAACCATTTTGCTGACGTTTATACGCCAGTTGCATCCCTACAGAGGCTACCTGATCACTACCCTGAATTATTTCCTCGCTGGTGATATTAGTAATAGTTTGGTCCGGCTCACTCATCAAAAACTCCGCGCTGATAGGATCCATATTCTGCAGATCCTGGATAGACTCGACGCAACTGCGTCACCAAATTTGTTTCCGCTACGCGATCACCCAACTTACGTTCAACCTTAATGGCGCTCCATAAGACATCCGCACTCAGTACGTCTATTTTTGTGACCAACGTCATATAAAAACGCGCCCGCTCAGTGTCATGGCGATCTGCGGCAATCAAAGCCAGGTTAACGTTAGTCAGAGGGTTGCCGGCGTCAAACTGAAATGCTTGCAAAAAATACCGTTCTGCGCTGATGCCATCCCTCAACTTTAGGCTACAGACACCAGCGTTAGTGAGCGCCTTAGCGGGAGAAAGATAAGAACGACTCTTCAATGCATTTTGAAAATAAGCGATTGACTCTTTTTCTCGTCCATTTTTACAAAGAAACCAACCATAGTTATTGGCGATATCAGGATTGTTAGGTGCTAACTTAAGCGCCCTGAGCAAATTATCGTCGGCCAAGCCGACTTCGCCCATGTCCATATAGATCAATCCGCGCATGCCATAAGCATCTGCGTTCTCAGGATCTGCGGCGATCGCCTGTTTCACTTCATCCAGCGCTACTTCCAACTGACCCTGACCATAGTAACCAACCGCCAATTCCAGGCGGATACGGGCACGCCGCTGCGCTTCAGTCAGATCAGAATTGGTTGGAAGTTCGCGGCGCGCGCCCGGTTCGGTTTTATTCGCAAAGTTGCCACCAGATGGCGATGTACAGCCCGCCAACAACGTCAACATCGCAACGGTAGCCATGATGAGAATACTCATGCACCTTGATTTCACTCAGAGACCTCAACAATGCGACCGAAATTTTTACCAAATTTTTGCTGATACTCGGCCATTTTTTGCATGCGCTCCTGGACTTTGGTGCGGTCCTGCACTTCTCCGGCTAGCTGCCCGCATGCGGCATCGATATCATCGCCTCGCGTCTTGCGTATCGTTGTGACGATTCCGGCATCCATGAGGATCTGTGCAAATGCTTTTATCCGCGGATTATTAGACCGTTTAAGACCAGACTCTGGAAACGGATTGAACGGTATGAGATTGAATTTGCAGGACACTGCCTCGCTACCACTGCGTCCCTGGACCAGAGCGATTAACTCGCGGGCGTTAGCATCACTGTCGTTAACGCCGTCTAACATACAATATTCAAATGTTACAAAATCGCGCGGTGCAAACTCCAGATAGCGTCGGCAAGATGCCATCAGTTCGCTAAGTGGATACTTTTTATTTAGTGGCACTAATCCGTCCCGCAAAGCATCGTTGGAAGCGTGTAATGAGACGGCCAACGCCACAGCACAATCCTGCGACAACTTGTCAATCATCGGTACCACGCCGCTGGTTGACAACGTAACGCGGCGGCGAGAAAGGCCGTAGGCGTTATCGTCCAACATCAGTTTCAAGGCAGTAACGGTCGGTTCATAGTTTAGTAATGGCTCGCCCATGCCCATCATTACCACGTTGGTAATCTGGCGCTCACCTTTTGGACCAGGGTCAATATTTTTTGATTTGCGGAGCTCAAATTCAGCCATCCATAACTGACCGATGATTTCACCCACGGTCAAATTACGGCTAAAACCTTGCTTGCCAGTTGAACAAAAACGACAGTTTACGGCACATCCAGCCTGAGTCGAAATGCACAGCGTGCCCCGATTTTCTTCGGGAATGAATACCGCTTCTACAGCATTACCCTGTCCGACATCCAGCAACCATTTGCGGGTGCCATCTGTGGAAATATGATCACTAATTACGGCCGGTGCGGCGATCATCGCGCGCGTGGCCAGTTTGTCGCGTAAGGACTTGGCCAGATCGGTCATTGCGTCGAAATCACTTGCTCCGAACTGGTGTATCCAGCGTAGCAATTGCTTAGCGCGAAACGGCTTCTCACCCAATTCGCCGCAATAGTCGACAAGTTGCGCAGGGTCCAGATCCAGCAGGTTGGTGAGAGCTGTCATGACAGATTCCATCTAATTGTTGATCCGTGTGCAAATGCAAAAAATGAATGCAAATGTCAGGCGGATCAACGTACTACAACTTACTAACTTATCAATTATCTGTGCTTCATTGCACGTACTGACTTGATACTTATTAACACCTTACTAATTCGTGCTTTGCGAATTAACGTGAGTACACGTTCAAAGCAGGAAAGAAATAAGCGATTTCAACAGCAGCTGTTTCAGCGGCATCGGAGCCATGAACTGCATTTGCATCGATCGAATCTGCGAAATCAGCACGAATCGTGCCTTTATCGGCCTTCTTTGGATCTGTCGCGCCCATCAGGTCACGGTGCGTCAGGATAGCGTTTTCGCCTTCCAGTGCTTGCACAATAACAGGACCAGAGATCATGAAATCAACCAGATCCTTGAAGAATGGACGAGCAGCGTGCACAGCGTAAAAACCTTCTGCTTCGGCGCGGGACAAATGCATCATGCGCGCAGCGATGATTTTCAGGCCAGCTGTTTCAAAACGGCTGTAAATTTGACCGATGACGTTTTTAGCGACTGCGTCTGGTTTGATAATCGATAGGGTGCGTTCAATTGCCATTTAAAAAAACTCCAATAATATAGAAAGGTCAAACTGGTGTAAGTTATTCAATTACATCTTCAATTGCATTGATACTAGACGGTGCTAGTCAGAACTATGCGAAATTGGCTGAAATTGTGTTAGGTAAAATCATGCATTAATGCCATGTTTTAGAAGGATTGTTTTATAATCCAATCAACCTTAGATTTTACCACGAAACACCTGCAAGAGAACCATATCACCGCGACCTAACACCCCAATAGAACCTCTGACGCTGAAAACTGTCTGAATTAACGAACGACCTATAAGGCTTGATGGCCGTGGCAAAGATAGTCTTACCACAACGTGCTATGCTACTTCCAGCTTATGTTCACGCTGTTAAAAAAGGGATAATCATGAATTCAAATCAGCAACATCGTTACGCACCAACGGGCACCACCGCAGGTCTAAGCGGCGTTCGCAATCGCGTGCTACGTAATACCTATTGGCTACTCGCGCTGTCGATGATTCCAACAATTGGCGGTGCCTGGGTTGGCGTACAACTCAATTTCAATCTATTCTCCGGCAATCCGATGATCGGATTTGTTGCGTTTATGGCAATTGCTTTCGGATTCTTCTACGCTATTGAAAAAACCAAAGATACCGGCTGGGGTGTAGTCGTCCTGTTAGCCTTTACGTTCTTCATGGGTCTGATGCTGACGAGACTGATTGAACATACGCTCAGGTTTTCGAATGGTGGAACACTGATTATGATGGCGTTCGGCGGTACCGGGATCGTATTCGCAGTCATGGCAACAATTGCTACAGTGTCCAAGCGCGACTTCTCTGGCCTGGGGAAATGGTTGTTTGCTGGTTTGATCGTTATAATAGTGGCAAGTGTGGCGAATATCTTTTTACAAATCCCAGCACTTTATTTGGCAGTATCAGTCATTGCTATTGCGATTTTTTCGGCCTACATCTTATACGACGTGCAACAAATTATTAACGGTGGCGAGACTAATTATGTTCGCGCAACATTAAGCATCTATCTTGATGTTTATAATATTTTTGTTAATCTCTTATCGTTGCTAGGGATTTTTGGTGGCAATCGGAACTAATATTACATTTAATCATTTAGCTGTAGACGCGAAATACCTATTCAAAAGCCAACCGTTTGAGGTTGGCTTTTTAACGTTTATACATTTGTAAAGGACTTAACAATTTGCAATTAACGCTATGCGGTCGCTTCAACCAAATCAAATACGGCAATCGATTCGACATGGGCCGTATGCGGAAACATATTAACGACACCCGCCTGAGACAATCGATATCCGCCATGAATTAACGTCCCAGCATCACGCGCCAATGTTGATGGACTACAAGACACGTACACAATGCGTTTCGGCATAAGGTGACGATTTGAGTCTGCCAATCCGACTATGGCTGCACATACTGCCGCCGCACCGTCCCTTGGCGGATCAATTAACATTCTGTCGAATTTACCGAGTGCAATAAAATCTCCAGTGGTGGCCTCGAAGAGATTCCGGCAATAAAAAGTGGTTTTGTCGCCTAATTGATTGACGACCGCATTCTCTCTCGAGCGCACAACTAACGCCTCGCTACCCTCGATGCCAACCACTTCTCGTACCAGCGTTGCGAGTGGCAACGTAAAGTTACCTAAACCGCAAAACAAATCAGCAACCCGCTCTTCCGGCAATAAGCCCAACAAACGTATTGCTTTTGCTACCAATACACGATTGATCTGATGATTGACTTGCGTGAAGTCAGTCGGCTTAAACGGCATGCGGATATTAAATTCAGGCAACGTGTAATACAGATCGCTCTGCGCAGGATAAAACGGCGCTGCTGTCTCTGGCGCCCCGGTTTGGAGCCACCACTGGACCTGATACTCATCGGCGAACGCCTTCAGCTTAACTTCATCCTCCGCGCTCAACGCCGCCATAATGCGCAATACCATCACAGTGACTTCGCCTTGCGCATTTTCGCCCACCGCTAATTCAATCTGCGGCAAGTGTTCGATGATGGTCAGTGAGCCGATCAATCCACGCAACGGCACTAACATCGCAGACACCTTTGCGGGCAAAATTTCGCAACTGGTCATGTTGGTGACGTAGGGCGACTTTCTCTCGTGAAATCCAACTAGAACGCCGCCTTTTTTAGGCACGTTCCGCACAGAAATCCGAGCGCGATAGCGATATTCCCATGTTGGCCCATAAATTGGCCGCAGCATGAGATCCGCTTTCACTTTGCTGATATGCCAAAGGTTATCTTCTAGTACACGTTGTTTTATGGCAACCTGGGCGTTCGGCTCTAAATGTTGCATTGCGCATCCGCCACACACACCGTAAAACTGGCAACGTGGCTTTATGCGCGAGACAGATTCCCGATGCAATGCTGTCATCGTAGCGAATTCCCACTTCTTTTTTTTACGAAATGAGTGAAAGCTAACATTTTCTCCTGGAAGGGCTCCTTCAACAAAGATCACTTTGCCTTGAGTGCCGTCTTCATTGTGCAGGTGGCCGATTCCCCGGGCATCCATGTCGAGAGATTTGATATCAATAGTGATGTCTTGATGCATAAGAATAGAAGTACATTGCTTATGTCGTCGCATTAAACCCGCTCCGTATTTCTCTATGCGGCAGAAGTATCATTCACATGGGCGAAGCATCCACATTCGGCGGCAAAGGAAATCCGCGCCAGAATCTGCTGCTCACCATCTGAAGTTGCTGCACAGGAAAAGGAAGCGATTTTGAAGGAACAGCATAAAACGAGATTGGGAAAGGACCGAATTATAACGACTATCCGACGTAAGTCATCTGTCCAATTAGCTTTCAGGATCTTCCAAGGCTAAAGAAAGGCGTCTTTATCCACCCCTTTTGCTCCTAACAAGCGCTTCAGCTTTATTAATGCTTCCTGCTGAATTTGCCGGACTCGTTCACGCGTGACGCCGATTTCAACCGCTAGCTCTTCTAAGGTTGAAGGATCATCATTATCCAGACCGAAACGACGCATGATCACATTGCGCTGCTTGTCAGTGAGTCTTTCTAGCCAAACCCGTACCAGAATAGATGTCTCTTTTTGTTCAGCACAGGCATCAGGATGTTCTTCAGTGGCACTCGGCAACAAATCCAGAAGACTGGCCAATGGATCTTGATCTAACGGTGCGTCTAGCGATGTTGCATGCTCTGAAAGCGCTAATACTGCTTGCACTTCATCCACAGGACGACCTACTAAATGGGCAATGTCTTCTGCATTCGCATCTTTGCCATCATGATGTTGTGCTTCAAGGTGATATTTGGCCCGCAAGATTTGATTTAATTCACGCACCATGTGAACCGGCAAGCGGACAGTGCGCGCCTGATTCATAATTGCCCGTTCAATGCTTTGCCGTATCCACCAGGTCGCATAGGTCGAAAATCGGAAGCCCCGTTCCGGCTCAAACTTGTCTATGGCACGCATGAGACCGAGATTACCTTCCTCGATCAGATCAAGCAAGGTAACTCCGCGATTGATGTAGTGTTTAGCGATTGAAACAACCAAACGTAGGTTGTGCTCAATCATCTTTTGGCGAGCAGGAAAATCCCCTTGCTTGGCCAGTGTCGCGAAATGTACTTCTTCAGGAATGGTGAGGAGTGGTCGGGTACCAATTTGATTAAGATAATGCTGCGTGGTATCGGTGGACAATTCGGCCGCTAATACTTTTTTCAGCTCATCAACACCATCAACCACGACCACGACACTATCACCGGCATCAAGATCATCAATACCGGCTTCGATATCTTCCGCCTCGCCATCATCGCTCTCCTCGAGCGCTTCTTTTTCAGCGGTGGTGTCGAGATCACTGATAATGTCATCTGGCACTTCTCCAGATGACACTTTATTTTGATCACTTTGTCGAGCAGGAAGGCGCTTGTTCATTTAGCCGTTCACTTGGTTAATTACACAGTTGACAACCTCTTTGAATCCGATACCCAATAACAACAATGCACCATCAAACTGACTTGCTAACCTTTATTTGCCTCTATTCTATCGTGCTGCTTATAGATTAGCGACCAGGTAAAAATTTTGAGGGATCAACTGGCTTGCCTTGCTGGCGAATTTCAAAATGCAGCTTGGTCGAATCACTATCCGAATTTCCCATTTCTGCGATCTTTTGCCCCTTGCTGACAACTTGTCCCTCTTTCACAAGAATAACCTTGTTATGCGCGTACGCGGATAATAAATTATTGGTGTGCTTAACGATCACCAGATTGCCATAACCACGAATACCGCTACCAGCATACATAACCTTACCTGCCGCGGCCGCTAACACAGGCTGCCCCGTTTTTCCGGCAATATCAATACCCTTTTTACCTTGATCGAATCCCCCCAACACCTTGCCTTCTGTTGGCCACATCCAGTCTACGCGGCCATCCTCTGTCGCAGAGGCGATTGGTGGTGAGATCGCTTTCTCGTTATTTTTCGTTGGATCCGGTTTTACTTCTGCGCGGGAGTCTGGCTTCACATCAGGCCGACTATCAGATGCCGATGGTGGAGATGGCGCATCCGGTTTTTGCAATTCCGCCAGCGCGCTGTCCGAATATGGACGCTTGTCGCCGCGTGGACTTGTTTTATTACCGCCATTCATCGTGCCATTTGCACTGGAAGAAGCGGAAGGCGCTGTGCCGAGCGGGCGGACATCGACCCCGGATTCGCTCGAAACGTTACCGACTTGTGCGCCACCAGCCAGACTGCTGCCAGCCTCAGGAGGTTGAACCCGCAGCACTTGATCAACCTTGATGTCGTTGGCGTTATTGAGATTATTCCAGCTGACAATATCGCGATAACTTTGCCCGAACTCAAGTGCAATCCGATACAGCGTATCGCCCTTTTTCACTGTGTAATATCCTGGGCCGCTAACCCTGGGTGCCTGAGGCGTATTAGGAGCCGCACTTACGTTCGGGCCACCGACTCTGCGATCTACTACGGGCGCGGGTGTTCGCGTCGTGCTACATGCAGCAATTGAGCCGACGATTATTCCCAGCAATACAAGGCGTGTTTTCTTCATTCTCATTACATTTTTATTTGCGACGTATCGCGGTTAAGATCGATGCGGTTATTTGTAGTAACAGACAACCGATTAAACACAACATTGAACGCCATAGTATTTCATGGATTCAATATCCGATCATTTTTCGTTTAAAAGTTTTAAAAATTTGTTACCAGCAAGTCTTTATAGACCGATGTTGGCCAACCATCGCTGCCGGGCCGCTATATTCTGCATCTTCTGGCTTTTTCGTTATATTGCCGAAGACTGCTCAGCTCATGCGATCCCGGAACGCAACGGCACGAAATGGCAATCTTCGAGCGTAGTGCTGGTCCAGTCAAATTTAGTGATACGCTGAATCAACTGAAGAACTTGATGACGCGAACCCACTGGCGCCACCAGTCGACCGCCTATCGCCATCTGATCCAGCAATGCTTGCGGCACTTCAAGCCCAGCGGCAGCTAAGATAATTCCATCAAAAGGCGCCACTTGCGGCAGGCCAAGCATACCATCTCCGTAATGCAGTCGGATATTTGCTACACGCAACGGTCGCAAATTACTTCTCGCTAACTCATGTAAAGGCTTGATCCGTTCAATCGAATAGACCTCTTTTGCCACCAAAGACAACACCGCGGCCTGATAGCCGCAACCGGTTCCGATTTCCAATACGCGATTGAGCACGCCACCTTGCTGATTGTCGCGCATAACCTCAATCATTCGGGCAACAATATACGGCTGTGAAATAGTTTGATGGTGGCCGATGGGTAGCGATGCATCAATATAAGCCTGACTAGCCAGCCCGGGCTCCATGAACATGTGCCGCGGTACCGCCTCCATTGCCGCCAGCACGCTGACGTCTCTCACACCCAGCTTCGCAATCCGCGCGACCATGGCTTTACGAACTCCCTCCGACACCAACGTCGTAGACCGTTTATCTGTTGAATGCTGGTTAGTTTGATTGGTTTGGCTGGCTAGATTGTGCTGGTTACCGGGAGTCGAACCGGTCTTCTTGCCCGCATTACCCGCCGATGCTGAAGGATTAAAATAGGGTTGTTTATCAGAGGCAGAATTAAATGCCGCTTTTGGCGGAGCCGATTTAAGATTATCGTAAGCGGCATTTCTAGTCGCAGTTTGGGGAGTTGCAACGACACGATTGGAACCCACGCCGGAAGACCGCGATTTAGTGTCGACCACCGATGACAACGTCAAGGGGAAACGCTTTGGCGCTTCCGTCATGACAAATCCTTGGTAAGTGCGGCCAGTTGCATCGCATGGGTTAAATCAATCTGTAATGGCGTAATCGAGACATGCCCTTTTGCGATCGCATGAAAATCGGTCCCTTCGCTGGCATCTTTTGCTGCACCTGCAGGACCAATCCAGTAAATTTCTCGCCCGTGAGGATCTTGCGTCTTGATGACCGATTCAGAAACATGCCGTTTACCCAGACGTGTAGCCAGCGCGGGCTTCAATTGATGGTATGGAAGATTCGGAATATTGACGTTTAAGAGATAAGGCTGCGGCATAGTCGCAAATCGACGCTCGACAATCTCACGCGCGACCTTAGCTGCGGCGTCTAATTCTTCCCAACCCTTACTTACCTGCGAAAACGCAATCGAGGGAATGCCGAACAAAAATCCTTCGGTAGCAGCCGCGACGGTACCCGAATACAAGGTGTCATCTCCCATATTCTGACCTTGATTGATCCCCGAAACAATCAAATCGGGGCGAAAATTAAGCATCCCGGTCAGTGCAATGTGCACGCAATCCGACGGTGTTCCATTGATGAAATAAAAACCATTTTCGGCGCGATGAACCGACAACGGACGATCTAGTGTCAAAGAATTAGAAGAGCCGGATCGATTGCTGTCTGGCGCGACCACCACAATTTCCGCTATCGGTGTCAGCGCATTTGCCAATGCAATGATGCCCGGGGCCAGATAACCATCGTCGTTGCTGATGAGAATTTTCATACAAGAATTTTACCTGAAGCCGCCCTTAGGTTAATGGAAGATTTGCTTGTTTTTATGTGAAGTTGTCAATAAGCCCAAAAAAATATGATTTTGGTTCCATTTAATGTTTTTTAACAAAGCAGCACTCTTATGGTGCACCGCAACAAATATCTCACGGGAAATCAAAAAAAAGAGTATTGTTAGCGCTAACAGGCTGTGTTTTGTGCTTTCTCGGCAACCATAGAGTCAATACACATTGAATGCGCACGGAGCTTTTTCGATATGCTTTTGCGGTATTCAATGATCTCATTTAGGAGTTACTATGAAATCCAACACAAACCGCTTAACCCAAGCAAGTACTACAGAAAATCCCTATACCGTATGGGGCGACCTGGCAACCCAAACGCGTGAAATGATGACAGCGTCCGCGCAAGTCATCACACATCGCAGTGTTCGTATGGCAATGGCTGGCCCTGTACCCAATCAACGCGATCAGGAAGAGTTTAGCTTAATGGGACAAGAAAAAATGGATGCACTTTCTGAGTCGGCCCATGCCATGACAATAAGGATGCTGGGCTTGCATCAGCAAGTGGCGAAACTCGCAATTCAGGAGTTATTGAACGGCACTAAAGAACTGATTGCCTTTGCGACCGGCACTTTCTTCAAGCCCATTCCAATCGAAAAAAACAAGCTCATTGACCGGCATATGAAACAGTCCAGCAATTTACTGTCGCAGTTAAACGCCTCAATTGCAGAGGTTGCTCAGACCGGATTGTACCCATTGCACTCAAGAGCGACAGCTAATGCAATACGGTTGGCAAAGCTTGAAACGGTTGAGTAAAAGCTTGATTAAAGCTTACATCAGTTTCGGGCAATCCATCAGCCTGCAGCGCCCATGCGAATGGAGAGTCACCAGTTAATTCAAGCAAAAGCGGCTTTGACACCGCATATCTGCTGCACAAGCAGATAGCGAGCTTGGAGTGTAGAGGAGAGTATAAAGTCCAATCCGACCCGGATGTCAATTTTATGCCATCACTCACCAAGGCATCCTCGCTCCACGGACGGTCGGCGCTTGACCTCATTTTGTACAACGCCTCCCGCTCGCTCCAAAGAGCATAAAAAGCTGCTTTTTTTTCCGCGTCCTTGTGCTGGGATAGCCATTGGTTCTCGGCGCAGGTAAATGCAATGTCTCCTAAAGATGTAACATCACGACTGGCATCCAGCGCCTCAATATCAAGGCCAAGCGGCGTATCAACGCTCACCGCGCAAGCAACCCAGCCACGGCTATGAGATAAGCTTAAAAAAGGCAGATCGATAATTTCCTTAGACAATCTGTCTGGAAGCACCGGTAACGGTGCGTTATCTTTACGGTCAACAACGCCTATGTCAGTGAATGCTAAATTAGCTAGTCGCGCAACGGCAAACCGTAAAAGAATCCGCCCTATTAAAAACTCGCGCTGCCGCATTGGTCTGATAAAACGGCGATAACGTTGTTGTTCAGCTTCGGTCAGACAGGCGAGCCACGGCGCAAGTATGTGGTCCGGCCAATGACGCCCGTCGACCAACCAAACTGAGGCGGCACGCATAAATAGTCTTATCCAAATCTTTTAAAAATCAATGACGTATTAATTCCACCAAACGCAAAATTATTCGACATAAAATAATCGCACTGAATGGCCCGCCCCTCATTCGTGATGTAATCCAGATCAGCGCAGCGCGGATCTAATTCGGTCAAATTGATTGTCGGGGCAAACCAGCCTTCCCGCATCATTTCAATACCCGTCCATGCCTCTAAAGCACCGCATGCACCGAGCGTATGGCCGGTATAACTTTTCAGCGAACTTATGGGAACCTGATTGCCGAATACCTGCGCCGTGGCGTGAGACTCAGCAATGTCACCTTGCTCTGTACCCGTGCCATGTGCGCTGATATAACCAATTGCAGACGACGATAGAGCCGCATCCTGCAGTGCTAACTCCATCGCAATGCGCATCGTATCGGTATTGGGATGCGTTACATGGCAACCATCACTGTTGGTTCCAAATCCGACTATCTCGGCGTGAATTGTTGCGCCGCGCGCACGTGCATGCTCCAATTCCTCCAGAATGAATGTTGCGGCACCTTCACCGATCACCAAGCCATCGCGTTTCGTGTCAAATGGTCTCGGCGTCGATTCAGGCATGTCGTTGCGTATGCTGGTCGCAAACAAGGTATCAAAGACTGCCGCTTCGGTCGCGCACAACTCTTCGGCACCGCCAGCAATCATGATGTTTTGCCGACCACTACAAATCGCTTCATAGGCATAACCAATGCCTTGACTACCTGAAGTGCATGCACTGGATGTTGTTATCACGCGGCCGGTCACGCCAAAAAACACACCAATATTCACTGGCGCCGTATGGGCCATCATCTTGATATAAGTCGTCGCGTTGATCCCTCTTGTCGAGCGCTCTTCCATCATCTTGCCGAAATCACCTATCGCTTTGGGCGTGCCCGCGGACGAACCATAAGCGATCCCACAACACCCATTTTTGAGTAGTGGATCATCGATGAGACCTGCATCAATCAACGCCACTTCAGTCGCTCGGGTTGCCATCAATGCGACCCGTCCCATGCTGCGCATCGTTCGCCGCGTGTAGCGATCAGACAGCGTAAAGTCTGTCGCCGGTGCGCCCAATTGGGTGTTCAATCCATCATAATCGGCCCACTCTTCCATCCGCACGATCGCGTTACGATAACTGCCCAGACGCGCACGGATACTTGTCCAATCATTTCCTATCGGGCTGATTCCTGCCATTCCGGTGACCACTACGCGACGCCGCGTCATGCCATTCCTCCATTGACAGAAATCACCTGACGCGTGATGTAAGCGGCATCAGTTCCCATCAGGAAACACACGGTAGCTGCAACTTCTTCCGGTTTACCTACACGCCGGGCTGGAATCATTTTAAGTGCCTCCTCAAGCGGAACATCTGCGATCATGTCGGTTTCAATTAAACCCGGTGCGACACAATTAACCGTAATGTGGCGCTTCGCTAGCTCGATTGCCAGCGCCTTGGTAGCACCAATGATGCCGGCCTTCGCAGCGCTATAGTTGACTTGTCCGCGATTGCCGATCAATCCCGATACTGATGCCAATGTCACAATGCGACCTGGCGCACGACGATGCACCATCGGCATCACTAGCGGATTGAGAACATTATAGAATCCATCCAGATTGGTCTTTAACACCAGATCCCAATCTTCACCCGACATCGCGGGAAAAGCATTGTCTCGGGCCACACCGGCATTACACACCACACCGTAATAACAACCATGCTCTGCGATATCTGCCAACAAAATATCAGACGTACGCTGCCGGTCACCGATATCACACTGCAACACACGTGCCTGACGACCCATCGCACGTATTAAAGCGGCTACCGCTTCCGCCGCATCGCGCTGACGATGACAATGTAATACGATGTCATAGCCCTCTCGTGCCAATCGCAATGCAATGGCCTTACCGATCCCACGGCTTGACCCGGTTACCAGTACCGACTTGCTTAAGTTGTCGGCTTTACCATTGTCGGCTTTACCATTTTCATTATTTACTATTGCCAACGTCATTCCACCATTCCTTCAAGAAAACCAGTCACATCATGCGGTTGAAACACGGTAATAGTGGCACGCACTAAAGGCCGCATATTGTTATCCGCTTCGCCAGCAAGATCAAACAGCGTCCCTGCAACCTCACCGCGCTTCATTTCGTCTACGCTATCGGTGGCGTCATAGATTGCGCACTCAAATGATCCGAGTCCATTATCGGCCTGCATAAGTCGTTTTACCAAAATATGCAATACTGCGCCCAATGGAAAAAAGCCACAACTTGCCTCATAACGTCGCGTGCCAAGCAAAAATCCTACTTTTACCGGATTGCCATCGATGCGTGCCTTATAACCAGCAAAAGCTGCAATAGCTTGCGCCATATATTCCACGCCAACCCAACTTCCAACACCATCGGTTCCCATAAATAGACTATCTGCTCGAATCACCACCTCAGCGCATAAACACTCTTCGTCAGCGAAAACAAACCGATCAAGCAAAACCATCACACCCGAATGTGGCAACAAACTCTGAATATTCGGTGGTGCAAAACGACCAGATGCCACACCATCCGTTGATAAAATTAAAAGTGATGCAAGCTGCTTTTGTGCAGGTTGCATTTTCACTGCATTGATTACCTCATTGATTACTCCATCAACCGCTTGATTCATTACTACACCGCCAGGCTCTATAGAAACCTGACTGATATCATCACTGTCAATTTTGCAGGAAACCTCGCCCATTATTCGCGTCCCATCACCAGCGCTGCGTTAGCGCCACCAAATGCAAATGAGTTACTTAGCGCCCAGCGCAATGGATGCCCAAGCCGATATCCTTCAGGTAGTAGATTCAATTCCGCCAACTTGTTATCCGTGACACCATCCCACAAATGCGGTGGTAAATAACCGCCAGAATTGTCATCTTGCATTGCCAGCCAACACAAACCGGCTTCAACGGCACCCGCTGCACCTAAGGTATGACCGGTATAAGCTTTAGTCGAACTTGCGGCGACTCGGTCGCCAAAAATAGTATTCACGACCCTACTTTCCATAGCATCGTTTTGCTGGGTAGCCGTACCGTGCAAATTGATGTAATCGATCTGCGTCGCGTCGACGTTGGCCCTTCTGAGCGCTTGGGTAATGGCAATTCGGGCACCGTTACCATCTGGATCTGGCGCAGAAATATGATAACCATCAGAAGACTCGCCCCACCCGCGCAATGCTACCGTCGCAGGTTTTGCACTCATCAAAAACAATGCTGCACCCTCGCCAATATTAATACCGTCGCGATTGGCGCTAAATGGATTGCACCGCACTTTACTGACCGACGCCAGAGCACCGAATCCAGCTACAGTGAATGCGCATAACGAATCAACTCCGCCGGTAAGTACTACATCAGACAAACCCATCTGGATTAGTCGTGCGGCGCTCGCCATCGCTTTGGCGCTGGAAGCGCAAGCGCTGGAATGCACATAAGCCGGACCAGTTACTCCTAACGCATCGGCTAACATCGCTGCGGCTGATCCCATCTCTTGTTGTCTATAAGTAAAGTTTGGCGGAAATTTTCGATCCGCAGGGTCCACGCTTGCAGTTTTCCCATACGCCGCGTGAAATGCCGCTTCGGTTTCGGCAATGCCAGAGGTACTGGTGCCAAGTACAATCGCTATCCGGTCGGGTCCGTACTGTTCGATGACGGCATCCACTGCTGGTCGTATCTGTTTTAACGCAGCCAACAGCAGTTGATTATTCCGGCTACGATGGGCTAGCGGGTAGTTACCAAGATCCATCGTAGGCAAAACACTTTCCACGCAACCGATCGGCAACGCACCAACGGATGAATAGCGATCCGTCATCACAATGCCGGTTTGGCCGGCAAACAGGCGCTGACGGATTCCGGCATGGGTATCGCCAAGCGCGCAAATAAGACCCAGTTCGTTTAAATAAAACATATTCAAATGACCAAATTAAGGTGCCGCAATGTTTATCGGCGTACTTGAACTATCGCCGCCAACTGACTCAATTGTCAGACGATAGTCATAACGGATGTTCGTTAATTCCACCTTGCCGCTCCATGGCGACGCATTACTATAAACAATGACAGTGACCGGGACGCCATCACGCAACAAGGTCCGGCGCAAACCCTGTTGTTCAATTTTCCAGCCTTCAGGCAACGCCTTCCGAATGGCTTCTACCGGCCATAAGGTCAGTTGCGTATCCTCCAACACGTCATCCGCCCGAACTTGAGACGGCAGCATCCGATGACGCCAGGACTCTAACGTTTTTCCATCATAATGCAAAGTCAATACGCGTTGCCCCAACGCCAACCCGACCATATTTAATTCTTTAGGATCAATTTCAAGCGCAGCATCCAGTTGATCAGTGCGACCATTACGTTCAACCGTCAAATGCTGTTGCAAGCTGATGCTGGCACCCAATGACGCTGGCGACAGTTTTAAACCCAATCGCTCTGGCGGTGCCGCAGGCTCGGTACTGGCGCAACCCGCCATCAGCACGGCCACCACGATTAAGGCCGCATAACGTTTGCCTATCGCAGTCAAGCGCATATTTCCTCCAGCGCCTTCAAACGACGCTTACTTTCGCGTACATAGGGATTACTCTCGTCCCACGCGTAACCAGCCAAAATTGACGAAATCATGCGACGAATTTCGGGTTGCTGATTTTCATGAAAAATAACGTTTTGAAATCCACCGCCGTACCACGACTCAACAAACGTCCGAAACGTATTGACGCCTTTTTTGAGTGGAGTCGCATACTCACTCTCCCAATCGACTTTAGCGCCGGATAACTGGCGACCTAATACTTCGGCAGCCAAACTGGCAGATTTTAAGGCAATAGTGACACCCGAAGAAAATACCGGATCAAGGAACTCACCAGCATTGCCAAGCAACGCATAACCTTTTCCCCATAACGATTTAACATTGGCAGAATAACCGACGATAGAACGCGCTGGCGTATCCCAGCAAGCGTTTTCCAGCAGTTTCCGCGATGCCGGATCTTCATTCACCAGCGCTTGAAGACGTTCAGTGTCCGACCCTTGATATTTAGCCAAAAACGCTGTTTCGGCCACCACGCCGATCGAACAGCGACCGCCAGCGAACGGAATCAGCCAATACCAGACGTCGCAATGCTCAGGATGCACCGTGACACGAATTTTATTCCGATCAAAATCTGGTGAAGCGATGCCATCTTCAATATGCGTAAAAATCGCACCACGAACAGGAAAATTAGATGGCGTTTCCAGTTCCAGCAAGCGCGGCAAAATACGGCCAAATCCACTTGCATCCAAAATAAACTCTGCTTCAACCTTATATTCTATGCCACTCGGATCTTGCACCTTAACACGCGGCTTGCCGCCATTGAGGTCGACAGCGGTGACTGTATGCTGAAAACATATTTCAGCGCCTTGGCGCTCTGCTTCTTTGGCCAACAACTGATCGAAATTGGCACGTTGCACCTGATAAGTGGTGCCCCAACCGTTAGCATGTTTATCACGAAAATCGAAAGCAGTGTATTTTTTGCCGCGCACAAAAGCTGCGCCATTTTTATATTGAAATCCAGCTTCAACTACCGCTTGCAGCATGCCGGCCTGCTCCAGATAAGCCATACTTTGCGGCAATAAACTTTCACCAATACTAAAACGCGGAAACTGCTCACGCTCAAGGACCAGGACCTGGCGACCTTGCTGTCGCAATAACGCAGCTGCGACCGATCCTGCCGGACCCGCACCGATTACGACAACATCACACTTCTTAACGTTAATATCCATTTTTTCTACCTTTACAACCGTGAGTTTTTACTTTGGCTAAAACAAGGTGCTATCAGCCACACAATCGCGATGCCAACCAACATCGTGAATCCAAACGCATGCAACGGCGGCGTACTTGATAACGCTAATAGCCCGAATGACAATAAGGCGCTTACAGCCGACAAACAAACCGCCAGCCAGGCAAACCGTCCTGCGGGATCTTGATGGTCAGTTTTCTCCTGCAAAAAAATACCGTAATCAACACCCAATCCGAGGATCAGCATCAGCGCCAGCATATGAAACATTTGCAAGGGTTGACCAATAATCCCTAGTAAAGCAAGCACCCCAATACTGGCAATAGCTGGAGGCAACACCACACGCCATCCTGCAAAACGATAACGCCCGAACAGCAGCAAGAAAATGGCAACATAAGCGCCCAGTAATACACTTCCCATATATTGCCGGTAATCACCCAATACAGTAGAAATTTCGCTCACTTTATCGACCCATTGAACACCATCCAAGTGCGATGCTGTCTTTTGTAACAGGGGTAAATTCGCATAATTATTCAGACCACGCAACGCCACAATGCTGGCAAAAGTCACACCATGCACACCCTCAACCCGACCAAGCCAAAGATGTCGTGACGGTTCACTCGCCGGGGTTTTTAAAAATGCATCAGGCGTCAAAGTGCTGGTGTTGGTACCAACCTGAGTTGCCGCACCCAACGCCCGCTCACGCATCTGCTTAATCCAGCTTTGGTCCTCGCCAAGCTGCGCCGCCAGGGCTTTCAACGGTCCGTCTTTACCTAGTAGAGCGCGCTCCATTAATACGCGGTTCGCGATTTGCGCTTGCATTGATGGCGTCCAGCTGGACATCGCCTGATAACCGCTGATTACGTGCTGCGCGATCAATGGATCGAGCCGTAACCGCAGCGCTTCTTCACGTTGCAACACTTGCTCCGCGCTATCACCGCGTACCAGATAAAATTGCACGGGAGTCGGTGCGTCGAGTATTTTTGATAATTTGATCTGATCGTCTAACAGCACTTTCGGCGGAGACTGCAAAGAGCGGATGTCATCGTTGACGCGCAATCGGGTTAATCCAGTCACCACGAAAACACCAAATAATATCGCTACCAACAAGGTGCCAAAATTACGTTGAAATAGCGGCCAGTGATGACGACTCGCCCCACACCAGTCGGCAAAACGTGTCCCCTTTAAAGTCGACGGCTGGACCAAAGTCGGAAACCAGCAAATCACGGTCAGCCACGCAAACACCAAACCCAGTACCGAAAAGACCGCCATCTGCCTTAGCCCTGGAAAAGGCGTCAGCGCCAACCCGATGTAGCCAATCACGGCAGCGGTCAACGTCAATAACAATCCCGGCAATAGACGCCGTAACAATTGGTGCGACGGTAGGGACTTATCACTTCCTGCACGACTACATAAAAAATAGATGCCATAATCCTGTGCAACACCGATCAGACTAGCGCCAAACACAAGGGTCAGCAAATGCACGCGTCCAAAAATAAGCCAGCAAATTGAAAAGGCTCCAAGGCAGCCGATAGCGATCGACAGAACAATCAAGCCGACAGGCCGAAATGCACCGAATGTCAACCACATCAGCAGTACGATCCCAAGAAGCGAACCTACACCAATGGTCGACATCTCGGCGCTAGCCTGAGCGCTGGCAGCACCAGCGTGCAATATCACACCGGCGCTAATCAACTCAACTTTGGGAACGGTTAATTTGGCTGCCTTGGCAGCGACGTTCAGCAATGGCAATACTGCTTGCTGGTTTGCCATTGAAAACGCCGGTTGACGCAAAGTCAGCAATAGCATCACATATTGGCGGCCATTGGCCTCCACGAACAAATAGCCATCACGGGGCCTGACCGGCGTCTCTTGCGCGCGCGCCTGCACCCAGCCCGTAAACAAGCCAAACGGATCATCCTGCCACGCACCCAATTTAGGACCAGAAAAAGGACTATATAACTGTCTCAAGGCGGACTCAACCCAGAACGCCGGTGGCTTCTCCTGCAGCAGCTTTTGCTGCTCGGCGGTCAACAAACTGAGTCGATTTTGCTGCGATGGCCCTAACCAGTCGGTCTGCGCTTGCTCCGACATCGGTGCTGTGGCCTCGAACAATGCGGGATGTTTGATCAGTACCGCAGAGTAAGCATCGGCAGCTGCACGCGCTTGCGCCCAATCGTCGGCCCCAACCAGCACAATAACCCGTTGCTGGGCCGAATCCACCATATGCGTGAACGCTTGTTGTAAAACCGGATCACGCTGCTCCACGGGCAATAACGCAAGAATATCAGTATCGGGTACGACCTTTTGTACCAACCATAGATAGGCGTTATGACTCAATATCAGCCCAACCACCAGCAGCCAGATCCACACCAATCGTTTCGGCCACTTGCTAACACTATTACTGGTTCCGGTATCGATTTCAGTATTGGCCTTATCACCGGCCTCGTTAGTCAAGTGCGGCCCCTTCTTCGCTGGTCATCGCATTTACGCCGCTCTGCACGCCGGAGAAAGTAATCTCGGTGCGGTCACCACTGGCTTCGTTGATCGTCACGCTTTTGACGGTAGTACCGCCGGTCAGTGTCAGCGTACCGATCGCTTTGGCTAGCGCCGGTTGACGTGCCTTTAGAGCGACTTTCCAGATGCTGCCCTGAATGCTGCCATCCATGTCAAACAAAGATTCCAATTGACTCAAATCGCCAGCTACTAAAGAGAACATCACGCTATTGATCATTCGGACTACCGGTTCCTGCTTGGCATCCAGTCGCATAGCCACGCGATCACCCTGCATTTGCACGATCTCATCGCGCTTGAGACGCAATGTATTCGGAAATGGCTGCAATGTTCGCCATAGAACACCTTTGCCGCTCACAACACAAAAACGACCATTCGACAGTAATGGTTTTTTGATTCCCATCAGTTGCTTGGCTTGGTCGAAGCGACCACACAAGACCGGCGGCTTTGCCAACATTTCCTGTATTTTTGCGATAGGTGCAGCCGCTTGCGCAGATGCAGCCAGAACGATGAAAAAACCACTAATCAAAACTGGCGTGACTATCGACGAAAATAAACCGGATGAAAATAAACGTTTCATGGTGTAGCAATTCCCAATTTTTGAAACAACACAGCAGGCGAAGCAAAACACATTTCACGCGTCGCGATATCAACCGCGACTTGCGTGGTCGTACCCTTGGTCAAGCGCTGGCCGGTGGTAAGATCGGTGATTAAATAATCCATCTTCAGGCGATTTTCCCATTCGACAATACTTGCGCGAACGCTGATATCTTGACCAAACGTTGCGGGGTGAACATACCGCAGATGTAAATCAATCACCGGCCATGCATAACCCGAATCCTGCATTTCCGAGTAGTTGTACGCAATCGCATCGAGCAGCGCGCATCGTGCTTGCTCCATATACTTTACATAATTGCCGTGCCAGACAATGTCCATCGGGTCAAGATCGTAAAATTGTACTTTCAAGGCAATCTCGGCAGTCCAGCGACTTTCCTTTTTATACATATAAATCCCATGCTTTCGAATTGATACGCGCCAGCAACAAACGCAAATCAGGCTCTAACATACGGTCTTCCTTGATCGCCGCAATATCATCCGCCAGCACATCCAGCATTACTTGCAAGTTCTTTTGGGGTTTTGCTGTCTCGTCCACCCGGCAGCGCAGCCAAACACCTTGGCGGACGCTAATTAACAATGCCGCCGTTACTTGTTCGGTCAATTGCAGCACCCGCAAACAATCCCGCGCAGCAATCGTACCCATGCTGACTTTGTCCTGATTATGACATTCGGTAGAACGTGAAAATACGGAGGCTGGCATGGTCAGTTTCAGCGCTTCAGCGGTCCAGGCCGATGCACTGATTTGTAGCGCTTTTAAGCCATGATTAATACTAGCCCGCGGTCCTTCTGCGCCTGATAGATTGGATGGCAAGCCGTGGTTATAACGACTATCGACCAGTAACGCCATCTGCCGATCTAATAAGTCGGCCACGTTGGCAACCGCATTTTTCATGCTATCCATAGCGAAGGCAATATGACCACCATAAAAATGGCCGCCATGCAGCACGCGTTCATTTTCACCGTCAATGATGGGATTATCGTTAGCACTATTGAGTTCATTCTCAATCGATTGCCGCATCCAGGTAAGCGCATCGGCCAGGACACCGATCACGTGTGGGGCGCAGCGAATCGAATAACGATCCTGTAAACGCTGTTCGTTGCGAGGCGCATCTGGAGCCGGCAAATCCTGGCGTAACCATGCGGCAACTTGTTGTTGCCCTGCGTGCGGTTTGACAGCAAATAACGCCTCGTCGAAGTGATGTGCATTGCCGTCCAGCGCAAAGCTCGACATCGCGGTAATGCGGGTGGCAATGCGCACCAGATACTCGGCGCGGTCATATGCAAGGCAGGCCAGCGCCGTCATCACAGCAGTACCGTTCATGATCGCCAGACCTTCTTTGGGTCGCAAACGTAATGGTGTCATGCCGACCGCAGCCAATGCCTCGGCAGCAGATACTTTGACGCCTTTACGCCAGACTTCGCGCTCACCACACAGCACGGCGGCGAGATAGGATAACGGCGTCAAATCACCGCTAGCCCCGACGGATCCCTCTGCGGGAATCAACGGCAACAAATCTTCTTTCAACAGCCGAGTAATCTGTTCGAGTAGGCCGACACTGACACCAGAATACCCTTTACACAACGACGCCAGGCGGACCGCCAGAATAGCCCGCGTCTGCTCGGGCGTAAAATGTTCCCCGAGACCACAGCCATGATAGGTATATAAATGATGCGGTAATTCCAGCACTAATTCAGCCGGCACATTGACCATACAGGAATCCCCATAACCGGTCGTCACGCCGTAAATAGTTCCGTCCTCTCGCAACAAACGATCCAGAAAATCGGCTCCGCGCATGATCGTGGCCCGAAATACGGGATCCGTAGATAGGGTCACTTTTGCTGAGCCGGACGCGATCTCGACAATATCTTCAATCGTCAGACGCTCTCGATCAAAACAAATATTTCGCGGCAAAATGTCAGGCATCTCTGATGCTGTGTTTAGATCAGTGTTGTGCGTTGTCATAGGTTGATAAATACCAAAAATCATAAAAGTTAAACCACTGCAAAGGCGCTTTCAAACAATAGTGTTCCAGTCGCTTCGCATACGCGGCGGCCAGTTCATTCAATATTTGATTGCGATGTTTACGTGGCAAATGAATGGCATCCCGAAACAATTCAAAATGACATTGGGAACGGCTACCAATAGTCAACGTAAACAGCAAATAAACCGGACATTGCAATACGCTAGCCAAGACATAAGGACCAATAGGGAATGGGGCTGAGTTCCCAAGAAAGTTGGCATGGGCGACGCGTGGCTGCGGCGATACTGGAATGCGATCGCCAGCAATCGCCACAAACTCGCCTTGGGCCACCTTTTCTGCCAACAACATTGCCATGACGGGGGTCAGTTCAGTCACTTGCATCAGATTCAACTGACTATCCGGATCAAGCTTTGCCAGCAATCGGTTAAAAGCTTTCGCATGCTTGGTGTGGACCAAAACAGTAATACGCAAACCGCTGCGCTGCCGCGATAACACGCGACATAACTCTAAATTGCCAAGATGGGCGCAAATCAACAAGCCACCGCGCTTTGCCTCCAAATTATCCCGAATCAGCTCCTTCCCGGTGCTGGTGACGTCTTGGGTTTTAAACAATCCGCCCCATAGCAGCATTTTGTCCAGAATGCTTTCTGCAAACGCGCCAAAGTGCTGAAATACCCCGGATAAACCTGACTGAAGTTGCGCGTTATCATCAACCGAACCACATGCGCGCACCCGCCGCAAATAATCTTTTGAGGCATGGCGCGCTATCGGTTTGGTCGCCAGATAAAAACCGAGAATGGGATATAACACCAATCGAAACGGCAAACGACCAGCGATACGATATAGCCAAAACATCAGACGCATGCCAACCACAAAACTGGATTCGTTAATCTGGGCCCAATGACGGTGCGCGCGCGTCATTGACCGCTCCGTCGGCGCGAAAACTTTCTCACCAGCAAAGTCGGCACACGCCATAACATGCCAAGAAACAACGTCGCGTGCATCCGAGAAATCAATAAATTATCTCTCACCAGACGAAAGTGAGAAACACCGTCACTCGGATAACCGACCTTGGTCGGAAAATTGACAATCTGCATGCCATCCCAATATAAACGCACAATGACGTCAGTATCGAAATCCATGTGTTGACCAAGTATTCTTTTATGTGACAAGGCTACAAATGGCGCGAGTGGATAGATCCGAAAACCACACATCGAATCTTTGATATCAAGCGATAACGTATTGATCCAAACCCATACGTGGGTCAGATAACGTCCGTAAAACCGCACCTTGGGCACACTATCGTCATACTGCGGCACACCGGCAATCAATGCATCTGGCCGTGCAGCAGATTGCGCTAAAAAGAGTGGAATATCATCCGTACAATGCTGTCCGTCTGCATCTATTTGTAGCCCATGCGTAAAGCCAGCTTGTGCCGCATGACGAACACCACTCACGACGGCTCCGCCCTTACCTCGATTTACGGCATGACGCAGCAGAATGATGTGGTCCGGATGCGCAGCAGCGAGCGTATCTAATACTGCAGCGCACTCCGCCGAACTGCCATCGTCGACCAATATACATGGCAGTTGGCACGACAGAATTGCCGCCACCACGTGACCGATTGCATGTGCGTGGTTATAAACTGGAATAATGGCACAAGGATTAAAGTCCACCGTAAAAATTTGCCGCGTGACGATATCTGACGCATCCATATTGGCAGTCGTTTTGATGTCTATATTTTGATCGGGGTTCTGATCGGGATTTTTTTGGTGACTCAAAGTCTGATGATTATTGTCATCCACCGAATCTCTACCATGTTGAGGCTGGTCCACTTTAGAAGTATTTCCAAACAGAATACGTCCGCTTGCGTGCTGACCAGCATCAGAGCTGAAACTAAACGTCAGAGAGGATTTTTGACTATCATGCTGAAGCCTCAGTTGCAGAACCTCTTCGGGCATGACTACGCGCTGGAATTTAAGGGCATGCATGCTCAAAAAACGCGGCGCTAAAGGTAAATATTCTCGTCCATACGCAATCGCCCAATCAACCTGAACCACACCTGGCAAAATAGGTGATCCGTCAAAATGACCATTAAAATAGAGAAGATCACGCGGAACAGTAAGTTCAAGCACGACGCGTGATTGCGCCAGATCCATTTCCAGCACGCGTACGTTTGGTTTTGTCACGGGACTCACCAACAACGCGTTCGATGATGGCGCATTCACGGTCTCGGCCGCAGCGGCCAATAACGCAGCACGCGTCGTCTTGCCCTGCGCGTTCAATGGGAGCGCGTCGAGATAGCGCCAGCTACGCGGCAGCGCGATCGACTCAATCGCATGGGCGATACTATCCCGTAGTCGTCGATTCAATAGTAATTTTCCCTGCTCGGCATAGAAAAGACGACCGGCATCCGACAGCACAACGAATGCGGCGATCTGCTGACGGCGCTGAAGCGGCCCTTCATCAAGCAATAAAACCCGTACGTCCGTCACCAGGCAAGATATCTTCAATTGTGACTCGATCATGTCTAGCGAAATACGCTTTTCTTCTACTTTCACAATACGATCAATTCGGCCTCTTAACAAAAACCGCATTTCATCAATTGCTTGTACCCGATCCGTCAAACTGAACCAATTCGCATCAGGCAGATGCGGCGAGCAAATTTCGAGGACTGATTCATCCGAACTGATACGCCACGTAATCTCAGGCATGACAGTCCAACTTTCATCCACTTGTGCAAGAGGATTGTCAATGAAATCGAAAGAACGTTGACGCCATCCTACACCGCCTGTTTCCGAACTTCCGTAGACCTCGATCGGCACATGCCCGAGAAACTGCGAGGCTATTTGTGCAGCATCTTGCGACAATGGTCCGCCAGAAGAAAAGACTGCACGCAATGAATGCAATAGCTCTGGTTGCATTGACGCCGGAATCCGTTTCAGATGCGCGGGACTGGAAATGAGTATTGCAGGCCGATCAACAGTGACGCGCAAGACTGGCAATAGCTCTTCTAAAAATGCGATTTGCCGTGCATGAATAGTGCGGCCAGTTGTCAGCGGCCACAACACTTTGAATAAAAGCCCATAAATATGTTGATGCGACACCGTAGCAATAACATGCGCATCGCCGATAGCGTCTCCAAATAAAGCTTCTAGCGTCGTGATTTCAGTTGATAGCTGAGATAATTTCTTAATAACCGCTTGCGGTTCGCCGGTACTACCCGACGTATAAATCACCAATCCCGAGAAATCAGGCGATAGCGTCTTGAAGCCATAATAGGAAGCGTCATCAATACGGTGCGGGAAAATCGATGACTCTGCAAGATTGACCGCTTCCAAGCCTGACCTTACTGGCAAATGCATTGACAACCGTATTGGGAGATAATCGTCTGGAAACTCGCCCACAAAACCATCCACAAGCGTCGCCAAGGCGGCACATGTTGCTGGCAATACATCACCTGCAAGATAAATGATTTTGTCCGCCTGCCAGGCACCTAATAATGCGCAGGAAAATTCGGCGCAATCTGTCAAATATAATGCAAAAGAAGCGCCCGAATCACGTGATAACGCGTTACGCCATGCATCAACCCGCGCCAAAAAGTAAGCACGATCGAGGCTCTCGCCATCGCGCCATGCGAATGGACGCGCCCTGTCCGTAGAGCTAATACCTACTTTTGGTGGCGCGCTTAATGGCGATAATAACGACAACAGATCGTTTAAACTAGACATTCTGTGGCCCAGATGACTGAAGTCTATGCCGACGTTTTAGCGCTATTCTGACCATATATTCACCCACAAACAAAAGCCCCATTGCAACGTAAGCAACTATGCCGTTATAAACGCTCCACACTGCTGGCGATGCCCAAAATGCCGTGATCAATGCTAACGAACCATTCACCACAAAAAAGCCACACCAGACCTGTGTGACACGGCGAGTATAAGCAATCGCAAAATCCGGTAACTGTGGGTCAGTTAGTCGCGCCATCCGCTCTATGATTGAAGGCGGTACGAAAAGACTATATCCAAAGACGCATAACATGCCTGCATTAACCAATACCGGATACAGTTTTAACGGTAACAACGCATTATTCCAAATCGCAACAGCAGCTAATAGCAATGCCGCGACCAAACACCAACGACTAACCTTACTTAATTTAACCATTGGCAGCCGGGTTGCAGCTGCGATGATTAATAGCAATGCAAGCGCGCGAGGCGAAACCCGTCCATGTCCGAACCAGATAACAAACGGATACAACAGCGTAATTACCACAGTCAGGATGGTCAACACCGTCCGCATCCAGGGTTGCATGAAACCTGAGAATAAGCGCGTCAATGAGCGTGGCAAAAGGCATGACACCAGGCGAGACAAGTAACTAGAAGAGAGGCCGGAAAAGAAGCGTTTTATTTTGTATCCTCTGCCAACAAAGCAACCACGGCATCAACGACATCCTGCACCGTGCGGACCGATTTAAATACATCCGGCTGCAATCGCTTTCCCGTAAATTGCTTCAGTTTGACCACCAGATCAACAGCATCAATGCTATCAATATCCAGATCCGTGTATAAGTTGGCCTGCGGCGTGATGCTGGCTTTATCGATTTCAAACATATCGTGCAACACATCTACTACCCAAGCACCAATGTCTTCTTTCGTCATTGTCGCAGCTGCAGTTCCTGCCGTTGCCACTTTTATCGATGCCGTCATGTCACACCTTCATTTTTTTCTGTTGCTGGCAATCATCGCGGCTAATGCGCGTACCGAAGCAAAATGGTTACGCGTTTCCGCCGAATCTGCTGATAATGAAATACCGTAACGCTTCTGGATGGCAACCCCAAGTTCGAGTGCATCGATCGAGTCTAGTCCAAGTCCTTCACCAAACAATGGCGCATTCGTATCAATGTCTGCGGTTGTAATATCTTCAAGTTGCAATACCTCGATAATGACTTGCTTTACCTCGTTTTCAAGCTGCTCCATCACATTGACTTTCTTTTATAAAATAATTCTGTAAATAAGCAGTTAAATGCCTTGCAGCCAACGTTTCACTTCCCGCCGTCTCAACAAAGGGTTGGACGTCGATATCTTCTTTTACCGCAATACTGAAATGTGCCATGGCTGATGGTACTTGCCACCATTTTTCTCCTTTTCCGAGAGTCGGTGGCGAACAACGAATGACGACCGGTGTCACGTTCGACAAACTGCGTACAGCAATATTTGCAGCACCACGTTTGAAGGCAATAGAACCGTCTGTCCGCGTTCCCTCAGGAAAAATAATCAAATTGCTCCCGCTCCGCAAAGAGGCGATACCGTCGGACAATAAACCCGTACCGGTATCATTTCGTATATAACCGGCGGCACGCGCTGATCCTCTGATAAAGTTGTTCTCCCAGAGTTGGCTTTTGAGCACGCAATCGGCATCCTTTACAAAGGCCATCAGGAACACGGTATCCATCAAAGTTGGATGATTTGCCAAGATCAGCAAACCTTGCCGTTGTAGTCGCTCCAGCCCACTAATTTCATAACGCAAAACGCCTAATATGCGCAACAACCTTATAAAAGTCCGAAACATCACGCGTATAATCTTGCGCGCTACCGATGCGCTTGATTCCGGCTTCTTGACGAAACTATTCATCAAGGGAAAAAAGATCAATCCCATCAACAATCCAACTACACCAAACACCAGAAAACTTAAGCCGGTTGCAGCAACGCGCCAAAAATGGTTCACGCGTTTGACAATTCTATTCACTGGTCACCATCGCGATTCGCCGTTGCTCCTGGTCGACACTGTATCGCCAAGACCAGCGGCGGTTGTCAACCAACCGAATCAACTCGTGATCTTGTCGTAATTGAAATGCCAATATATCCAGACCAGCTGGCTGAGGAACCTTCGCCATCAACAACTTAGTGATGTCGGTATTTTCCGCATTACGCCCACTATGCGTACTAAGACTATGACTAGCCGCAGATTCCCAAGTAAGAAATATCGTATCAGCGCCACTCTGCACGGTCGGTTGAATTAACCAAGCCCAGGCAAAGGGCTGATCTTCGCAATCCTTGAATTCACCGAACTCATCCGGTAACAGACCATCGTAGACCACCAACAATACTTCCGGCGCACCGTCAGCTAGCAATCCGCAAGCCTCAATCACCGCATGCTCGACGCCGCTATTACCTGCAGATAGAGCGCTATGACTTGCCTGATCGTGTCGCGCAATCGACAGCAAACCAGCGGTCGCGTTGTGCACCGACAAACTAAAGGAAGTCGGAGATAGCGGCACCTCTCGCACCAGATCTTGCAACAGTTCTACCGAACGTGCGCACTCGCCGTGCCGCGAACAAAACACTGTAGCAACGTCGGATCGCCCTTGTAGGCAGAGATATGCTACTTCAAGCGCCATCCTGCCGACAGATCCGGCGCGTCGACGCAGCATCGCTGGCATGGATAAAACCGGAGGCTCGGTGTCACCCTGAATCAGGGGGCAACGTTGCGCCCATTCGCGCCACTCAGCGTCGGTTTCTAGACCCGGTGCCCATGCTGCATGCGCTGCGATTGAAAATTGAACCCCATTGATTGCGCGGTCGCGACTCATTTTCATCATATTCCAACGCCGTTCCAGACCCAATATTATAAACAGCAACCTATTCGAACGGAGTTAAATCGACGATTACTTAAGTAATCGTCTTTAACTTCTGCACCTGAATAGAGCCTGAGTATGTCATTTCAATCGATTAGCCTCTTCGCTTTGGATAACCTTCGGCAGTGATACGTTCCCAAACGGCTGTTTTCTCTTCATCATTCATAAAAACCCAGTGTGCGACTTCGTTAACAGTGCGCCCACACCCACGACATACGTCATCAAAAGTGGTGGAACAAACTGCAACACAAGGCGTATCGGGACGTTCCGGGCGAGACTCTGACATGCGAACCTTACTAGTAGATATTAAACTTATAATTAATATAGTGTCATGGTGTATCAGTTGTATGCTTTGTTTCCGTGACCTGAGCCCGCATATTTTGCAAGAAAATATAATGGCGAAAAATCAATATTGAAAACTACTTCACTGAGGACACAATTCTATAACAGTCCGCGTCCGCGGTATCTCACAGAAAGCTCGGTTAAGTCACATGTCGGTCAAAAGCTGAATTAAATCAACATTCAGGCGTTCGGTACTTGACACGTAAACGAAAAAGGTCAGCATCTTTCGCAGGCATTCTGCGTTAATAATGCTGACCTTGCTCATACTAAACTGGCATGTGCGCCAACGATTAAGCGCCCGTGACTGATTTACAGATTAACTAAGAGCCTACTTTTTCCCTGATTTTGCATCACTTTTTTCATTAGCCATATTGCCTCCATCGATCACCGTTTGCTGTGCTTCCAGCGCACGAATACGATTCCGCAGAACCATTAACTCGTTACGCGCCGTTTGTTGCTTATTATTTAACGCCAGAGCTTGTTGACGCGCTTGATCTTGCTGCGCAGAAACTGTTTTCTCTTGCTGACGTTGAACAGCTAAATCATTTTGAAGTGCCAACAACCGGTTTTCCTGCCCTGAAATTAATTGCTCCGTATATTGCTTATCAGCCTCAAGCTTAATTCGACGAATATCTACCTCTGCCAGTTTTTCCGTTTGCCCCACAAAACTCTTATAGGTCTGCTCTGCCTGGACTTCGGAGGTCGTTTTAACTACTCTCCAAAAGTTTTTTTGTTGAAATAAAGCCACATAATAAGTGCGGTTATCAGACTTAAATAAAAGACTGGAGCCGTAATTGCCATTATAAGTAGTACGCAACTCACTAATACCCTGGCCCTGCATTAGTTGCTGCAATTCGCCGATAGTGCTGTTCGCAGTATCAATCGTTGGTGCCGCCGCCGTTGAGCCAGCTGCTGACGTCATAGTATTAGGCGACGTAGTTGCGCCCTGAGGGCGAGACGCCGACTGCGCCATTACATTGGTGGACAGTGCGGCAATAACCGCCACAATGCTCAGCCCACTTGCCGCACCGCCAACACATCGACCCATTACTTCACACACATTTAGGTTCATCCCTGTTTCCCTGTCATTGTTTATTGTTAATTGTTTCTTTTCAGCAATGATGATTGCCGCGTGAATTTTATTGCTTTTAAGCTTTACTTTTTAATTTATGTCCACTTTTGTACAATGATTTTTTAGCGGTATCCATTGCATTTTTTAGTAGCGCATCCATTATTCAATTTCACCAATTGCCTCAGTATCCGCAATCTGGAATTTACGCATCTTTTCCCACAATACTTTGCGGCTGATACCGATAGCGTGCGCAGTATCCTGACGTCGCCACCCATTTGCATCCAGGGCTGCCAGAATACGATTCCGTTCCGCCAACTCGCCCTTTTTACGTACCATCAACAGATCAGTGCCCTCATTGGTCCGCGCCAACGATCCCAGCATCGCAAATACGCGGTCGATGCGTATCCTGTCCCAACTTCCTAACTGACGATAAATGATCCCTATCCGTTCCGCGACATTTCGCAACTCGCGCACATTTCCGGCGAAGCTTGAGGTTGCGACCATTTCAAGTAACCAATCCGGGGACGGCGGAATTTCGTCATAAGTCTGAGCCAGCAGTGCGCTAAATATGGCGATTTTATCGACACTTCCACGCTCTTCCAGATTCGGCACGCGCAACTCGATAACAGCCAGCCTGTAATATAAATCGGCGCGAAACATATCCTGCTGAACCTGTTCCCGCAAATTGCGGTTGGTCGCTGCCACAAGCCTAAAATCCAACTTGATTTCGGTTTGGGAACCTAGTCTCGTAACCGTACTTTGCTCCAATACGCGTAATAGTTTAACCTGTTGATACAACGGTAAATCGCCAATTTCATCAAGGAAAAGCGTGCCGCCATCGGCCTGCTCAAAATACCCTTTGTGCGCCAATAAAGCGCCAGTAAACGCACCTTTTGCATGGCCAAAAAATAGCGATTCAAATAAACCATCGGGAATCGCTCCGCAATTGACTGCAACAAACGGGCCTTGCCGATACCGGCCATGACGCTGATGCAGTAACTGCGCAATGCGCTCCTTACCAACGCCGGTCTCGCCCATGATCAGGACACTCGACTCACAATCGGCAAATGCCTCAGCTTCAGCGACCAGCGCTTGCATACAGTCGGATTGCGCTATCAATGGCTGCAACTTACGATCCGGCTCGTTGCTGGCGTGCATTTCTGCTGCCAGTCGGAACACCAGCATGCGCAACTCAGCACAAGTAAAATCACGCATCAAAATGTGCGAATACTCGGTCGGATAAACACGTGGGTTAGCTGTCCGCACCACATCTGCAACCCAAATCACCGGCATGCAATGCGCTTTTTGCCAAGCCTCAGCAGAAAACTCTCCACGGTCAATTACCGTCACCGACATCACAGCAATCGATGGGCGCAACGACACCAGATCGCGCGAGATGGTCAAACCATCTGAGCGAATCACCTGGACATCAAAGCTACTAAGACAATGCGCGATTCGATCGGCAATATCCGACGTACCTTCCCACACATAGATGTCCAGGCTTTCTGGTAATAGTTTGTTTTCTATTTTCATTTACGCTCATCCATCCTTACTCTTTACTGCCAATTTTTGATGCATTATTTTGCACTCTCAACAAATCTTTGATGTCACCGAGCCGCTCATAAATATTAAATGCCAATATCCATAACTCACTCATCACACGCCATAACAACAGCGACAACAAGGTCCCGCCCAGCGCAAGTGACACCCGCCCGACACCGCCACTCGACCCGCCGCTATTGAAGCAACTCAACAAACCCCCGATGACGATCACCGCTATGCCTGCGCGATAAATAAACTTGATTAAATACGGTGCAATCAAATGTTCAAAACCAAACAGCAGAGATAGCTTTGAATACCCTTTTTTTGTTGTCACTGCATTCCCATTTTTTAATATAACGTTCTTAATAAACCAGCAGCAAATTGCCACACGTGACAGAGGACAACTTCAGTGTATTTTGTCCAACACCCAACCCGAGCAGCGAAAAAGTAGTGTCAAGCAAACCACCAACAGCAGACAAAATAGGATTTAACAGTCCTCCTAAACCACTCAGCACCACCGTCAAAAGCCCACTCAACAAACCCAAAGGATCAAGAATGTCGAGACCCACCTGAAATGTTCCCGGTTGAATGACGTTTCCCAATATGCTGCTCAAAGAAGAACCAACGATGACGCTACTTGGAAAAGGTGCATTTAAGGTCACAGTAGTCGGCTGCTGGTTTGCCACCTGCGCGTTGATACCCAGATTAATCAGTCCTGGAATAACGTCCACCCGATTTGCCTGATTTGATATTGAAGGACATGAATTTGGTGCGCTCGCATCAGTCTGTCCATTTGCCATACATACTTGCGCCCCCCCCGGCTGCACCGAAAAAGTGGCGCTTTGAGGAGCCTTGCACTGCACGCTTGTAAGGGTCGCTTTGCCATAAGCAAGGTCAACATAGAGTGGAAGATTGACCGCCGGTTTTCCTGGAATGATCGTCAAAGCCTGCACGTTTATAGCGAGTCGCATTTGGGCCGAAGTAGCGAATGTCGCAGGCGGACCGACACCACCAATAGCTATTTGCGGTGGTTGAATCAACTCTAACTTAATTCCCACTTTTCCTAGTGCGCCAAGGTCGACATTCGTACCAAGATTAATAAAATGTTGGCTATTAGCGACTTGCAAAGTCCCTACGTTTAACAAATCCAACACGTTAATTTGCGTATTCAGTGCTGAAACGCCATCCGCCGCACTGATGTTTAAAATCTTACCGATTGTCAACAGCGATCCGCCCAAAGTACCGGTCGTTAGCGCAGCGAGATCACTCACCGTAATGCTGGCCGCTTGCGCTGGAGAAAGCGCTTGGACCGATGCATTAACTAACTGCGCCAAAGATACCTGGGCGTTTAACACGTCGTTCAAATTTCCGACATTCAAGTTTAGATTTTTCAACACTTGTAACAAGGAGACTTGCGTATTGACTAGTCCGTTATACGTTACGGCACTCAGGCAAACATTGCTCCCGAGCAGTCCATTGATAAGCGGTGCCAACAGCGCGCTACTTCCGCTACATAACGACAGCAAACCGGTACCTAAAGAAAACGCAGCGACCGGATTCGATTGCGTCGCAACCGCTTGTGCGACCACAGATTGCGTGCCCAGACCAAAAAATCCGGTGACCTTAGAAGAAACAAGCACTTCGATCGCATTTGGATTAATACCGGATTTAGGCGTGCCGAAATTTTTTGATAAGGGCGCTTCATACGTCTGCACAGTTGTTAAGGCCGGTGTGGTCTGGGGATCCCAACGACCACAAGTTAATACAATAGCGTTGGACGAAGTATTTGGGGCGAGTAGGGAAAAATTATTAGACTGCGCATTCGCATTGGCTGCCAGACTCGCCGCATTGCAGCTAAGACCCGAATCAGAAAGTGCCTGAACACCGGCGAGTGCCGCCAAATCTGCGACCTTTTGTAAATCGCGCTTCTGGAAAAACAGATAACCGATATCTAATGCGGACAATAAAATGACAAAAATGGACAAGAAAATGGCGGCCATTATCACGATCCCGCCTTGCTGCCTGCGCACGTCACCAACCGCCCGCGCTGGCGACCAGCGGTATGGAACGTGAACAAAAGTCGGATCAAAAAATATAACCATGGAATAGTGACGTCGGATCGTTAAAATATCTGGATGCTATAAAAATTAGTTTGTCGTACTTTTGGCGACTTTTGCCTCAAAAAATTCAGGTAACGGATGCGTGAAACTATTCATGTAACGCTCCCAACTGGCCTCAGCGGTCACGCCCAGCATCGGAAGCTGCGAACCAGCAACACGTCCATCCACCTGCGCCTGCAATAGCGAACGTGTGACATCGCCGACTCTTGTTCTGGAGGGTTCTGGCTCCGGGCCTGAGGCTAATTCAGGCTGCGTGGATACTGGTGCTGCCGCCAAGGATGCATCAGCCGCGACTTGCGGATTCGGTGCAGGCGAATTGATGGTCGCTCCAGTTGTTTCCACGGCACTTGTTTGTGCCGGTACGATTGGCGCAGTCTTTCCGCCAGACTGCACCATCCGACCGGTTACCGGCGCATTGGTCTGCGCATGCAAGACAGGCAAAAAGACCATGGCAAGTAAAAGGAATAACACCCCATTCCGTGTCAGGCTGGGATTGTTGCTAGAAAGTTGGGAGATTCTCATTTTTTGCCTTTTGTTGGTATAGCCGACAAGTAAAGTGTCAATATTAGTGATGGTTCCACGCGGTTAAGCGTTAAGACGCCCATCCGGCAAAGGGTTAACTACCGCTATTAAAACGATCCAGCATCGTCTGAAATCGGTTCGTCGGCCCCATCGGCACCACCGCTACAGGACGAACCGCTGGCGCGGGACGCTGGGGAATACTTGCGGCTACCGGTGGCCGCGTATTTTTAATCTGCTCAGCCAATTTAGTGATTTTAGTGCGACTGTCGGGCGACAATTTAGCGCGTTCCATCACTGAACGGGCCTTGCTACTATCACCAGATACGAGCAAAAGCAACGCCAGGTTAGCGATGATCTTCCGATTATCCGGAGCCAATTCAGCAGCTTGCGCCAGCGGCACGCGCGCATTACTGGTATCGCCGCTACGCAGATAGGCATAGCCGAGATCGCTCAACATAATGGGATTAATTGGCTCAAGTTTTGACGCTGCCATAAACAACGGCACAGCGGCCGCATAATTGCCGTTTTGAGCGGCCAATAACCCCAAACCATGCCAGGCTGCAGCCGCTTCAGGGGTTTTTAACAATTCGCGATAGGTCACTTCAGCAACCTCGCCTTGCCTCGTCTCTCTTAATGCGTCAGCGCGCAGGCGCTCCACATCAGCCGCTTTTCCATATTGCTGTTCGTAAGCATCGATGTGCGCCAGCGACGCAAAGTACAAACCCTCGGTCTGCATCTGTCGGATCAGGCCAATGTACATCCCTTTGTTATCTGGTTTGGCTGGTTTATTTTCTGCTTCCTGCCGCAATTGTGCGGCTTCGTTCTGTTGTGCATAAAGACGGGCCGCAGAATCAGTAGCACAACCTGAAACACTCATGACCAATACAAATAAAGGACATATAAAAAATGCCAATAGACCTTGCCGATCAACACTAGATAACGAATCAGATTGGATTTTCATAAATTTCCCGACATTTTTGTCAAAGCACGGATTACTGCCAGAAAACCGACTCCGCCGGTAATCACTAGCAATCCAGGCAGCAGCGTCAGTACCATCACCCCGGTCATCTTGACCGTGACTTTGCCGACGCGCTCTTTCATATCCAATTTACGTTGCTCCCGAATACGCTCACTAAACAGCTTGAGCGGTTCCTGAACTGCACCGCCATGATGCTCAACCTGAACAATCAGACGACCAACCGATTGCAAATCCGCATTATCAAATACGGTTGAAAAGCGCCGCATGGATTGTTCCCGCGTGCGACCGGCTCGATACTGACTCGCAGCAATCGCAATTTCATCACCCAGAATATTGAGCACATTGCTGAACTCGGTTTCGATGACATGCAGGCTCTGATCAACCGACAAGCCAACACCTTGCAGTAATCGGAGCAGATCGATTAACAGTGGCAACTCTTCTGCCGCCTTACGACGGCGCTCTTGAGCGACCCGTTGCATGACCCACTTTGGTAACATGTAACCGATTGCCAGACCAAAAAAAACAATCAGCAACAAACGCCACCAGCTTCCGTTCTCCAATAAACCATAACCGATTAGGGGCAAAAGAATTGCCAACACAACCCGCGCCGCAAAAAATAGTGCCTGACCTTTCTTGTCGTTGACACCGCATTGATCTAAAAGATGCCGATCTTCCTCTGCAACCAATTGCCGGCCAAACGGCGTATCAACCCATTCGGCGGAAAGCGCCACGATTCGATCTCGCCACGGAAGAGATTCCCGTTCGACCGACAATCCGCTCGCAGCGCGATTTTGTGCAGCGATCTTCTGATCAATCGTGCTCAGATTTTGCTTAAGCCGCCACACACGCCCAAACATTGCTCCGCCAATGAGGAACAGCGCAACTGCGATCAGTAAGACCGCCAGAAAAATCAATGTATGTTGTGTAGTGCTCAACGTTATCCCCTTATTTCCTTGCAGCGTTCACATGGATTTGGCTAATCGATACAGCCAAAATCCACCTGTTATTTGCAGCAATACCGCACCAATTAACATTTTCTTTCCGACCGGGTCATGCCACATTCCGACAAACATATCGTTATTAAATATCACCAGAAAAATACCAATACCGACAGGCATGATGCCCATAATCCATGCCGATAACCGGATCTCGGTTGACAATGCAGACAACTCATTCTGTGCATGCTCCAGATCGCGCATAAACGCTGCCATCCGGTCAAGCACCTGATCCGATCTGCCGCCAAAACGACCAGCGACACCAATCACCGTCGCCACCAGTTCCAATTCCTTAAAGCGAAAAATCTGGGCTTCCTTGCGCAAGGCGTACTCAAGATCGACGCCTGCCTGGACTTGCCAATTCGCACGGTCCAACACCACTAGAATGGGGCCATCAGCGCTCACAATCGCCGTTTGAAATGCGGAGCCAATACTATTTCCGATGGTCACCAGACGCACTAACGTATCCAGAAATCCCGGCAATTGCCGGATCATCGTGCGCTGTAACTTGGCTGTCCTGCGCCAAAAATTAAATCGTACCAAAAGCACATACAGCATCAGCGTTCCCACGAAGGAAAAAAATCCACCAAGCACCATCGCGAGTATGGCCAACGCCAATCCGGGTATGGTTATCTGAATGAACAGTTTTCTCGAAGAACTCTGTATTCCTGCGCGTAACAAAAAATGCCGCAATACTTCTGTTTGCAAATGCCGTTGCGCGACTTCCGGCGTGATCGCCACCGCTGCCGCAATTTGCTGTCTTCCCTGGATTTGCTGATTCACAAACGCGGCGCTGAGGTCTTGGCGCGAACGTCCCTCCGCTTGTTGCCACAACCAGATAGCAGCGCCTGCCAATAACAGCGCGACGGTGATCAGCCAGAGCGTCAGATGCATATTTAGCGCCTTACCGGCAAGCCACTACCGGGACCAGTGAGATTGGAAGTGCTTTTGCCGGTTTGCTGCCCCAACTGCCGCTGACGTTGTAACTTTGGAGAGTGTGGAAAAATACCCAGCGAGACCCAACGATCCGCCTCATCGCCATCCGGTGCAATAAAGCTCTCGTGACGATAAAGTTCTTGTAGCGTAATCATGTTATCGCCCACTCCAGTGACCTCAGTGACCGAAACTATCCGACGACGACCATTCGACAGGCGACCAATTTGCACTATGAAATCGAGCGCACCAGCAATCTGGCGCCGCAAACTTGTTTCACTACCCTGGAAGCCAGCAAAACCGGCCAACATCTCAATCCGGTATAAACACTCACGCGGAGAATTGGCATGGATAGTACCCATTGACCCATCGTGCCCGGTATTCATTGCCTGTAGCATTTCCAGCACTTCAGCGCCGCGTACTTCGCCGACAATAATCCGATCAGGCCGCATACGCAGACTGTTACGAATCAAATCACGAATACTCACTAGACCGCTGCCCTCAAAGCCACCAAGACGCGACTCCAGGCGCACGACGTGGGGATGGTTCAGACATAATTCAGCGGTATCTTCCACCGTCACGACCCGTTCGTTTTCGGGAATAAAAAATGCCAGCGCATTTAGCAAAGAGGTCTTCCCCGAACTGGTGCCGCCCGAGACCAAAATATTGCAGCGCGCCTTCACCGCATTTTCGAGCAGTGTGTAGATCTCCTCGTTCATCGTGCCTAGGCCGAGTAAATCGGTGGGCTTTAACGGCTCTTTACGGAATTTCCGTATCGATACCATTGGACCGTCCACCGACAACGGCTCAATCACCACGTTCAGGCGTCCACCATCCGGCAAGCGTGCATCAACCATTGGATTAGACTCATCCAGGCGACGCCCTAACGGGGCCAAGATGCGTCGGACGATCCGTAACAAATGCGCATTATCGGTAAAGCGCAAAGTCTCACGCTGCAAAATGCCGTTACGCGAGACGAAAACATCGTTATATCCATTGATCAGAATATCCTCGACCGAGACATCGGCCAACAGATCCTCAAGCGGTCCAAGCCCGGCCAGTTCCTTGGTCAACGCGTCCGATATCTGACGGACTTCGCTTTCGTTTAACGGTATACGCTGCAAGCGCACAAAACCATCAACATCCAGATTGACGAATTGTTGAATCGCGCTACGGGACCAACGTCCAAACTCTGCCCCTAACTCCTCTATTCGGGTCAGCAGGTGATCGTAGGCGGCAGTCTTTATGTCCTGAAATTCTTGTGTGCTGGAAAAAGCCTGGTCGTCGTCCGCGAATTCTATCTGGTTACTCACGTCTTTCTCTCCCATCTATTATTTACGGCTATTACATTAGTATTTATCATCAGGTTCTTTCATCCAACAGGTCTTTAAAGACTGTTTAGCACGCCTATTTTCGCTGCAGCATTTTGGGTATCCAGCGCCCCAAGCCTTGTCTTGGCCGCTGTGGAGCGTCGGCAAGAGGATCGATCAATTCATCAACCAAGCCTTCGATTGCCTTTACGTAATTATCTTGCGGCGCTACTTCGTGTAAGAGCTTTCCGCGATTCGCACTGGATAGCAGTTTCCGCGTTCGCTCTGGCAATACCGCCAATAATGGAAGTCCGAAACGCTCGGCAATCTGCATTGCGCCCATACCGAAACGTTCGTCATATCGGCTGACCACTAGTTGTCTTTTATTGTCGCCTGGCAAAGGCTCTCCCAAAATGGTCAACGTGTCTGCAAGAGAAACCAGGGCGCCAACACTTTGATCTGTCACCAGCCACACATGATCGGAAGCACCGGTAAGATTGGTAATGAACTCCTGATTCGAGAACCCACCCAGATCGGTAATAAGTACATCAAAATAGGTACGCAGCCGATCAAGCAATTCCAACGCGTCGTGATGCGACACGGTACGCATTTCGCTTAGATTAAAAGGTAATGAAATCACCGTAACACCACCCGGGCTACGTGCTAAAGCAGTATGGACAAGCGTCTCATCTAGGCGACGAAGATTGCGTACCGCTTCCGCGAAGTCAAAATTGCCGTGCGTGCTTAAATATAATTTGCCATCACCGGCTGGCAATCCCAAATCAAGAAGCGCAACCCGGCTGGCCACCGCTCCGGACTTGCTACCGTTGCGAGATTGGACTCTACGCTGAAAAATATCTGCAAGATGCACCGCCAACGTGCTGGAACCGACTCCCGGGCGCGCCCCAAGCAAGGTCACCAGTTGCCCCCGTTTGATCGGCACCGGTATCAGTGCCGCTGACGTAGATAAAACACGCTGGACCACCTCGCGCGCCTCATCCGATGGTGCAGTAATATCAATGAAGTCACTAAGGCCCGCCCGCCAGGCAGCAATTGCCCCTTCAGGAAAAGCCATCGTCCCTATCGCCACTAATGGTAAATTTGGCGCAGCTAATTTTAATGCGTGCGCCAACTCGACGGCTCGGGCAATCGCACCGACACTATTCTCTGATCGTAAAAAAGCAGGATCTTCCGGCGCGCCATGTCCAGAAAAATCAAGTAGTACGAGTAGGGGATTGAGTTCTATTACTCGTGGCAAAAGCACGGCCAGATCGGAGCGCTCTTGCCATAACGCTCCCCACTTTCCGAGTGTATTGCCAAGCCATTCTGCTTGCTCATTATTTTCCGAGCACAGCACAAAGCGACTTAATTCGGTCACGCTATTGGCGGCTGGGTTACGAGCGTTCATTGTGGAGTCCAAAAATCCCCTCCTTACTTCGAAAATCCGGGCACTTCGTCTGCGCCAGCGCTCCCTAACAGATAGCTACCCCAAGCAGTGCCGGGAGTATTAAGGCGCTCCTGTTCGCCACCGGGTAACGGCAAAGGTACATTCTTTGCGATCGCCTTGACCAAATGAGGAGTGACGATAATTACAAGTTCTTTCTCGTCCTGGCTATAACTTAAATTCCGGAAAAAACTTCCGATAATCGGCAAATCACCGAGAAGAGGAATTTTGTTAACGCTCGATTTAGTCGTGCGAGAAACCAGACCGCCGATAATAAAACTCTCTCCATCACCGAGCTCAACCGTGGTGTCAGCACGACGCGTTGTAATCGCCGGAATCGAAACACCCGACAACACGATGGCGTTGCTATAGTCAATTTCACTGGCTTCCGGTGCGACTTTCAACGCAATGCGGTCTTTTGAAATAATGGTTGGCGACACCGTCAAACCGATCCCGAATGGCTTATAAACAATCGTGGTGGTTCCCAATCCTCCGGCCTGCGGAATTGGCAACTCTCCACCAGCCAAAAAGCTGGCACTTTGCCCCGACAAGGCCGTCAGTGAAGGCTCAGCGAGAACCCGTGCGAGACCATTCCCTTCGATCAATCGCAATTTATTGCTCAAGGTATAGCTACCATGAGAAACAGAGCTAAGTAAACTGAACGCCGATGAGGTCGCCGACAATCCACCATTGGAAGCCAGATCACTACCCAATTGAAAATTGAAATTTCCGCGCGTCACGCCAAGAGAAAAATCGAAACCGATTTCTTTTAATACTTTCTTGCTAAACTCGACAATTTTGACGTCAATCTGCACCACGCCGCCGCTATCAATGGTCGACAGATCGACAACCTTCCCTTTGCCAACCGCATCGGTGGCTGCTGCAACGCTACTGGAATGCGTCCGCATTGATGATGCTTGTCCGCTGATGACGGCAGTGTTACCGCGTACTTTTACATCAGCGCCGCCATTCCCTGCTAGTGCTGCCTGCAGATCGCCTAATACTTTGACGCGCCAAATAGTGGGCGCTAGACCTTTTGACCAGACCGTGACGGTCGTGCTTCCAGGTTTTTTACCGGCCAGAATGACGCTGCCGCTCTTCCCGCCGGAACCGCGCACCATCAACACATCAGCAACTTCTGCATCGGCAACAGAAATACGTTCAAGGGTGCCATTCACGTTCAAACTCTGCTGCTCGCGCACGCCGAGTGAAATGTCGCTAGTCGCCGCCGCTGAAAGCAGCGGGAGCACAATTGCGGTTAGCACTAAAGGTAAAATTGGTGTGAGTATTTTCATAACTTGTATCTACTTTATTATTGATCTGGATACTAACAATCACACAGGCCATCTGGTTAAAAAGCGACTGACTCGCGATGGACGCCACGAATTACCTCAACGGTATTTCCTGTATTTTCAGAGCGGCGAGATCGGGGCGCTGGATTCGATGCGGCCGGTGATGGTGCAGCCGATCTACGCGCTAACGTTGACTTTGTGTCGGCCGCTAAGCCGGTAAGGGCGATCCCGGCAAACGCCTGATTATCAGGCGTGCTAAGCGCTTCGATCTGGTCGTGCGTCAACCCATTTTTACCGCTGATGACAACCGGTAGGGGTGCGAACAACGCCTGATCCGGTATTTTTTCATCGGTTGGATTACGTAAAGCGAGCATGAGTTTTCCGCTTTGAATAGCCAGCGATAACCGATTGACATCTGCCAGCGGCGTCGCTAACACCGCTGTACGGGCGGGTTGTTGCGCAGCCTGTGCCGACTGCGAAGCCGTCGATTGTTGACTCGATTGCTGGGTTGATTCACCATTCGCGCCTCCGTCTGCTGTACTAGCTGTACTACCTGTACTACCTAAGCTGCCTATGACGGCCGCGCCATATGACAGGACACGCAAGCGAGACAGCAACAAACGCGACTGGCTATTTTCTAGTTCCTGTCCTTGTTTGAACGTCATAAATACATCTACGTAATCACCTGGCTGAATCCGATTGCCCGCACCAACAACCTCGTCCACAGGGATCGCAACTGCACGCTCGCCCTCAGCCAACTTCAAAGCCAACCCGCTTGCAAGAAGAGATTCTGTTATCAGATTACCGGTCCCGATGGCCGTCATCGGCACTTTGCCCAATACTGCACTCACCTGCGTGTAAGCACCCGCAGGATTGAGCGGCAATGTTACCAGCCGCACTTCATCGATAGTGATGGCTTTGCCAGCCTCCAGATTGCGCACGGCCACGACCACCGGATAGGCAGTTGCATTGCTCGCGACCGCGCCAGACACCACCGGTGCGAGCGCGGGACGACTTCCCAGCCACCAGGCAACGGATGCGAGTATGAGCGCGCCAATTACTAGTATCGCCGCAATAATTTTTGTCAGATTCATAGGAAGTGCTCGGTATAGATAAAAATGGCCGGAATATCTGGGAAGCTAAATGAGAAGGCACAATAACCAGCTTAGCTGGCTCAATCAATCTGAACCGTAGCCGAGCTCCCTAAGGTAGCAGGCACGGCGACGTTCATCAGCGACCCCAATAAAAGTGGTACCAATGGCTTAGCACTATACGGATAAGTCACCGTAACCTTGATCGGGTAAGCGGACCCGGCTGACACACACGGAGCGACAGGCGGCGCTGAGCAGGTAGGCGCTATAGAAGCGACACAAGCAATATTGGCGGTACCAAGCCAACTCACGGACTGGGTCGCAACTGCGCAAGCGGTTGTCCCCCGCGCAGCAGGCGATACTGCGTAACGCAATGCAGCGCGCGCGCCTTCTTCAGCAGCGAGTGTGAGCGATTGTTGGGCAACGAAAATGAGGCAATAAGTAATAATGCCGTATAGGAGTACAAAAAATACTGGAAAAACCAATGCAAATTCAATCGCGGCGGTACCCCGTTGCATTTTTAGAGTAACGATACTCTTGCCGCCCGATCTGGCAAGCGCATATCCGGGATCTCCGGCATAGTCACTCTTCATACCCACTCCTAATATCAGTACATCACACAGTCCAACCCCAACGATTCTTCCGCAGTAAAGACTAATCAACTAATCTGATCACTACTCAAAGACCTTTGGGGTACACGCACATCCACACGGCGCCAACTGCAAGATAGGCTGCATAAGGAATTCCAACGCGATTACCGCGCGCTTGCAATATTCGCTGATAAAAAGACCATCGCTCAAGTCGCATCGCAACGGTCTGTAAATCGGGTAACGATCCCGCTTTTGATGCGGTATAGACCAAAGCATGAAGTCCGGCCAGCAGCGAACCTATTAAAAAAACCGGCAGCAATGCCACCGGTCCGAGCAACAATCCAATGACGGCAAAAAACTTAACATCTCCAGCCGCCATCGCGCGTAGCGCATACAACGGCAGGAAGAACGCTAGTCCGATTACAAAACCGACTAAGCCATACATTGGACTAGTACCAAGCAATCCATGTCCGGTTACAACAAATAAGCCCAACTGCAGGGCCATCGCCAACATCAACAACTTATTTGGTACGCGACGCACTAACGTGTCATAAAAAAACAGCGTGCCGCACCATACTACAAACACCATTAGTAACCATATATTGCTACTCGGCATTATTAACTTTAGTCAATGATGGTTTTTAAGGATGCCGCACTGAGTAATTATTAGCGCGGCTTCTTCTTTAGGTAATACTAGGGCGTGTTGACATATAAAACGCTGTTAACTTTTTCCAAATTGTGTTTACATTCTAGATTTTAAAGAATGCATGC
>NZ_JASJXA010000027.1:0-70802 GCF_035018905.1 Glaciimonas sp. Gout2
CATCCCCCAAGCTTCCGCCAGCCAATGCCCCCGACGCCGCGCCGACCAAAGATGCACCCAAGCTCATCATGTCATTAAAATCCTGCGTTCCAGGTTCATAACCCTGACTAATTAAATAATCACTTAATACCGGTACCATCGCTTCATGCATCATGCCAGCCGCAAGTCCGGCGGCTGCGCTGCCGCCGCCGATCCTGGCTTCGATCAAGCCGACGATGCCGTGCAGGGCGATTTTTTGCGGGGAACCGTCTGGCCATTTTCCTTGCGCCAGATCGCCGACCATGTTGGTCAGCACTGCGCCAACCAAACCCGCGATGCGCTGATTGTCTTGTGCTTGCTGTTGTTGTAGTTGCAGATCCTGCGCTTGTTGTAGCGTGAGCGTATTGGATAGCGTCGCATTGGCGGTGGTCGCGTCGCGCTCGGTGAGTGTGTTTGCGGTGGCTTTGCTATTGGCGTCCGTGGTGGCGTCGCCGCTGCCAGTGATGGTGACCGTGGCGGGGCTGATGACGCTGTTGGTGTTGCTGCGGTCATCACCGTTTTTGGGCATGCCGATACCGCTGAGATTGCCTAGAACGTTGCCCATCACGTTGCTGGCGATGCTGCCGGTGGAGAGGCTGACACTGATACTTTCGGCGTCGGTGTGCTGGGTATTGACGAGATCGCGGCTGGTGAGGCTGGCGGTGCGCAGACTGTTTTTGTCGGCGTCGGCTTGGCTGGTGATGGCAGCACCGGTGAGGTCGGTATTGCCTTTGACGTTGATGTCAAAGCCGCCTTTTCCAGCGGCGATGCCGCTTTGTCCGACTGCACTGCGATAGTTGTGGTCTACCGTTTGGCGTGCGTAACTGACACCGCCACTAGCCAGCACGCCGACGCAAATGGGTGGAATACATAGACTGAGACTGAAGCCACCGTTTTCTTGTTTGCTGTCAAAGTTGCTGATGTCCTGTTGCGTCAAGATGTTGAGATTGCCGCCAATGTCGAGATTGACTTTGTTGGCCGCCAGTTGCGCACCGATCATATTCAGATCGCCGCCACTTTTAACGCGGAGGTGATTGGTGGCGCTGATCTGGGTATTGTCGTAGGTAGTCTCATGACCGTTAGTGTGCCCTTTAGAAGCGGACGCCCCGATCTGAAAGCTGAGTCCGGTTTGCTGACCGTTGGAACCCAATGTAGCCCCAAGTCCCACGTTGCTGCCACTGTTGGTCGATTGCACATCGGTGGTGTTGGTGGCGGCTATCAAATGAATATTGCGTGCCGCGTCGAGGCTGATGTCGTGTGCTTGCAGTTTAGCGCCTTCCATGCGGATATCACCCTCCCGACTCGTGATGTTGATTGTGCTGGCTTGCGCTGTCGTGCCACGCGCTTGCGTTGCCCTGTTCTTGCTGTCCTGCTTGCTTTGACCTACACCCAGACTGACGCTGACGCCAAAACCCTCACCCTTCGCATCCGGATCAGGCGGTTTTTTGGCGAGTACATCTTGAGTCGCATGAATGCTGCCATTAGCGGCATCGACCAATCCCGGCAATGCCGCCGACAGTTTGTAGGCGTCATAACCGGCTTTGAGGGCAAGTGCACCTTTGAGACGATGATTGCTGGTGTGTTGACGTTCGGCCACCATGTCACCGATACGCGTGACCGCACCACCTATGCTGCCGGTTAAACTGCTGCCTAAGGTCACGCTGTGGCTTTCTGCATGATATTGACTGATGCTGTTGTTGTGCACTGCTTGCAAATCGACGGCATTGCCGCCAATGTTGAGCGTGTCTTTTGCCAACAGTTCCGCGCCTTGTGTGGTGACATTGCCTTGCCCTGTGCCGCGGTATTGCGAATCCAGACCTGCTTGCAGGTTGAGATTGCCGCCATTGGCCGATAGCAGGCTGGTGCTGTAATCGGTCGTGTCTGCACTGCTATTTTGTAGTGCACTGTTGGTGCCGTAGTTAGTGAAGCGCGCATTAGCTCCGCCTGTGATATCCATTCTGGTGCCGCTGCTGTGACTGCTGGTATCGGACGTTTGCGTGTTGGCAGCGGCGAGTACGTTGATGTTACGTCCAGCGCCGATGCTGATATCCTGATCGGCGGTAATCGCGCTGGCGGTGATGGTGGTATCGCGCCCACTGTTGATATGTACATTGGCGCCGCTGATATCGCTGCCAATCTGATAGATGCTTGTATCGGTCTGGGCCTGATCCTGCGCAGTCTTGCTATAACTAAGTCCTGACATGAAGTTGGCAGAGAGGCCGTTGCTGGTTTCCTCGGCAGAGAAACTGTTTTGGCTGGTTTGTTGCGCACTGGTGATGTTGACATCGCGTCCTGCATTCAAGGTCAGATCGTTCTCGGCGATCATCTGACTGCCGTGGATGGTGGTGTCGCGCCCTGATTGCATGGCAATTGTCTTGCCGGTGAAGCTGCTGCCGATCGCCTCTGTGGTCTGGGCATTCGCTTGCGAACGGCTGCTGGAAGACGACAACAGGCCTTTGGATGTAGTGTGGATGGCCTGATCGAGACTGCCGCTTTGTTGCCCCGTACCGATCGTGATATCACGTCCTGCAACGGCAGCCAATTGATCCGCAGCATTGACGGTGGCGGCGCTGGCGTGAATATCCTGACCGGCAATCAAGGCCAGATTACCACCCGCATTGATCGCGCTGCCATTGACTTGCGTCTGACGTTCATTGAGGTGATTTTGATCGTTGTAACGGACATTGCTGGTGGCTTGCGTGGTGACGGTATCGAGGTTCAGGTCACGACCAGCTACCAGTGCCGCGTCGCCGGTTGTGTTGAGCGTAGCCGCTACCAGATTAATGTCACGTCCGGCTTGTATCGATAGTTGATCGGCAGTGATGCTGGCGATGCTTCCTATGCCGATCGTCGTGCCGTTTTTGCTATTGCTGGTTGTGGTGTCTGTACGCAGCGTGACATCGTGACCGGCGAGAAGTCCGACGCGGTGACCGCTGATGCTGCCGCCGCTGTTAAGGATGTCATTTTGGGCAATTAATAATGTGCTGCCGGTTTTGCCGGTACTGCGTAGCTTGCCGCTATTAGCGATGTCGGCGGCATGGACGACCAGATTATTTGCCGCTTGCAGCGTGCCGCCGTTGTTGAGACTGCCGTTTACCGTCAGGTCGATATCGTGGGCGGCGATGAGGCTGCCAGTGGGCGCAATGTCGCCAGCGCTCGCGCGACTGAGGTAGACCACGGGCGCCAATACCTGGGTCTGACTGCCATCTGCCAAGGTAACTGTTTGACTGACCAGCCACACCATGTCGGTAGTGAGCGCGGCCATTTGTGCGGCGCTTAATGCAATGCCGGGTGTCAGCTGGAAGGCATCAGCGCTGGCGACTCCGGCCTCCATCAAGGCCTGATATTGGGTTTCGTTGTTAGTGTAGTCACCTAGAAAACGCTTGCCGGTCAGTTCGGCGATCTGGTCGTTGATCAGCTTCTGCTCATAATAGCCATCACCCAAGCGCTTTTGCAGCCGTTGCGGATCAAATGAGAGGCGACGCAAAAGATAGTCGCTGGAAATAAATTGTTTGTAGTTGGTAAACGCCGGATCGGTTTCAATCAGATACGGCTGCCCCGGTTGTGGATGGACAATAAACAAACCATTGTTGGGTAGCACCAAATTGGGTAGCGGCGTAGTAGCCGTGCCCACTGTATGGCGTGCGCCGTCGTCGAGTGTCTTATCGGCGGCATTAGCGTCTAACTCGCTGCCGTCGATGAGGGGGACATCACCGCTATCAACGCCGTTGCCAACGGCATGGTTGGGACCAGTTACCGGTTGCGTATGATCTTGTTGGGTCCATACCGCTAACGCCAGCGGCACCGAAGGCAGAACGACATCGTAGGCGGCTCCGTCATTGTCGTACTGATAGTGGTTGTCGTGATGGCTGCCGCTGACCCAATGATAGTAGTTTTGGCCGGCGGTCATCGTCTGCGTGGTACGGATTTCTCCGGCTGCGCCAAGATTGTGGATCGCTTCGGCATTGCCACTGAGCGTACCACCGGCAATGATGGTGCTTTTATCGTTGATAATCGTGCCAGATAACAGCATATTGCCGCCGGACGTGATCATGCCGGGATCGCTATGCGTTACCACTGTGTGCTGCACGGTCTGTTGGTAGTCGCGCTTGTAGAACTTCTCAAAACGCGCACCACCCGGAACCACCAGCACGATGCCGCCTTTACCCGTTTCGGTCAAACTGATCTGATCGGCGCGATACCAGATGTCGCTGTTCCAGGCGCGGTATTCTGTAACGTGACGGGTCAACGCGGGATCGTTCTGCAAACCGGTGCTGAAGTGATTATTTTCATTGATCAATGCGGCGGTGGAAAGACTTAAAGCGCCACCGGCGTCGATGGTGGCGGAGCTGTTGCGGATTACTGTGGCGTTGCCAGTGACGTGCCCATCGGCATCGAGTCCGCCGCCCAGCACCATGTCGCCCATGCTCTGAAGTAAAGCGTGCTCACGATTGATGATCGTGTCAGCGCCGATCTGCAACGTATTACGCGAGGCAATTACACCGGCCTGCTGGCTGCTGGGGTCCGACGCATTGATCAGCGTGTGCGCGCCGATCACGATATCGTTGCCGTAAATACGTCCGGTATTGTGGAGAGTGTGGACTGCGTGCAGGATGGCGCTGCCCTCGCCACTGTTGATCAGGCCGTTGTGCTGGTTGTCGATCATGTCAGCACGCAGGTGCAAGTGGCGTACTGCGGTGATATCACCACTATTTGTCAGCGTACCGGTCGTGGTCAGTGTCAGATCACGATTGACCAGAAACGTATTGCCTGCGGTGTGACGGTAATCGCTCTGCAAATGTAATGTCGCGTCCTGTCCTGCAATGAGCGTGCCTTCGCCGGTCAGGGTCGCCGCATCAATTGTCACATCACGCCCGCTTGCGATGGTCCCGCCGTTATTGGTCAGGCTTCCGCTGGTGGACAACAGAATGTCACTGGTTGACCCTTCTTTTGCCTTGTTACCGCCCGTGTTGGCGATCACGCCAGCGCTATTATCGAGACTAGCAACGGCAAGCGCGATCGTGCCAGCCGCGCCGAGTTGGCCCCCAATGTTGGTCAAGGCGGTGTTGTGATGGCTATCACTTACGCGCAGGTCGCGGCCTGCGTAGACGGAACCGGCATTGTTATTGAACAGCCCCCGCGTGGCGAGGGTCAGGTTGCCAGCCGCGACGATTTGGCCGTCCGCGCTGTTATCGAGATGTGCGCTAGTGAGTATCACGTCGCCATTACCGCCGATAGTACCGGCATGGGCATTGATAATCTGGTCACCACCATCGATCTGTGTCGCTCCGGTGCCGCTGTTGGCAATGCGCCCGGCGCTATTATCCAGATTACTACTCGCTATGCGCAGTGTGGCGGCGCTGCCGTTCGCTTCGATACGGCCATTCCGGTTGGTGAGCCCGCCGCTCGTCTGGACGTTGACGTTGCCGCCACTTTGGATGACGCCATCGGTATTGTCGACTTGGCCGGTGATTTGCGCGTCGGCATCGTCGGCTCCGCCACCATCTACTACCAACGTCAAGTCGTCGTTGGCGTACAACGTACCACCGCTGTTATCGAAGTTAGCGGCATGCAGATCGAGCATTCCGGCGCTGCCGATAAAGCCGCCAGTATTGTTGGCGATGCCATTGTCAATACCTTGCGTCACCCAAAGTGACAGGGCCGCCGAACCTGTTCCCTGAGCCAGGCTTTGGAGAGTACCGCCCGCGTTTTGCAGACTCTGCGCGGTAATGTTAAGACCATTTTGGGTGGCTTCAATCTTGCCAGCGGTATTGTTCAGTTGTGCGGCTATGTGGAGTGCCAACTGACTACCGCCGAGATAGCCAGCGCGGTTGTCAAACCCGCCTTGGGTGGTGGTGATGCGGGTGCGCCCTTGTGCAAACAGCGTGCCACCCCGATTATCGATACCGGCTGCGGTGAGTGTCAGTTGCCCATTGCTGCCGATGCTGCCGTTGACGTTGCGCAATGCGCCGCTATCTAGGCGCATGACGCCTGAACCGGCATGCTGAATCGTACCAGCATCGTTACGCAGACTACCGGCTTGCAGTGTGAGGTGGTCGGCATTGAATGATAGTACGCCGCCGCTGTTATCAATGTCCGCGTTCGTGCTGATGGTGGCGAGGGTTCCCTCACCAGCGCCCGACTGGGTAAGCGTGCCGCCCCGATTGGAGAGGCGCGCCGATTGACTGCGCCATTGCCCACTACTAAAAACACCGCGGTCGTTGATCAGCGCACCAGTGGCGCTCAGCGTTGCCACACCGCTTGATTGCAGATTGCCGCCCGTGTGATTGATATCACCGGCAGTGGCGGTCAGCGTGATGTTGCCCGCAGCACTGGTCTGCGCATTCGCCAAATGCACACTGCCACCGCTCATGGCGATGTTGCCACCTGCGCTGTTCTGACCGGTCGCCGATAGCATCCCACTGGCGCTTAGATGGAGATTGCCAGCTAGCGTAGCGTGGCCTTTAGCGTCAATCCCCGCAGCTAGAATGCCAGTCGAATCAAGACTGGTTGCGTGGATCGTCATATCATGTTGGGCCGCTAGTGTGCCGGTATTGCTGACGTTACCGGCACTGGCGAGGTGGACGCTGTGCTGACCATACAGCGTGCCGGTGTTGGTCACATCGTCATCACTGCGCAGGGTAATCTGACCGCTGGCATTCGTCTGGCCGTTAAGCGTAATCTTGCCATGGCTGTCGATGCTGATATCTCCCGCTTGCGCGGCTAGCGTGCCCATGCTGACCACGCCGACACCGGCTTCGGTACCGATCAAATGGATCTTGTTGGCATACATACCGCCCAACAAGGCCACGTCGATACTGACGGTTGGCTTGTGATCATCGCCCTGCATCACCTGCACGCCCAGATCGGCATAATTGACGTGATTAGTGCCCGCGACGACGTTGAGGCGGTCAGCCCATAATTGCCCGTTCACCTGAACACTACGGCTTATAAGATCAAGCTGACTGGTATTTGTACCCTGCAAATCATCAATGCGGATATCGCCACCGGTGACGCGAAATGCCTGCAAACTACTATCGCCACCAAACATCGGCGTGCCAGTGGTCAGCACGCCGCGCGTCGTGTTGATGAAGCCGCACCCACTGCACGTGATCCCGTTCGGATTGGCGATAATTACCTCGGCGCGCTGACCGGCAACTTCGGTAAAACCCGACAGTTGGCTACGTCCACCACCGCGTACTTCATTAAGAATAATTCGCGCACTGCCAAGGCGTAATGCAGGATTGCCATCGACCAAACCGCCTTGCTGAGTACCGGTAATACCGCGTGCATTATTGAGAATCGCCCCGTGATTATTGACATCGAACTGGCGGTATTGATTGTGACTGAGTCCTGATGCGTTCGGCGCGGTGATCTGGACTAGTGGCCGCCCGTTGGCGGTCTGGTCGACCGTGGGACGGTGCGCACCAGCGTTAGGGTCGGCGATAATCTGGGCCTGCACCACGGTGACGCTTCCAAATAAAGCAGCAATGATCAGGCTCAAAGGAATAAAGCGCAAACCAGACCACTGAGTTACCCGAACCGGACCGGAAGATCGTTTGGACTTTCCACCGCCTCCCGACACATTCTCTGCAACGACCATGCGTTCGCCACGAGCGTGATTAAAGATGATGCGGTAGGCTTGTTTGTTCATAAAGTATCCGATTCAGGAAAAGCATGACCAGAGAAAAAATGTCGGTCAAGGTGTTGAAGCGTGCGCGAAATGATCCAGTGACGTTTTGTACCGGACGACATGCGAACGCCTTTTTTAATATTGATAGCTGAGATTGAAACCAACCGCTGGCGTCGCAGTGACAAAACCTGCGGGCTTATAAAGCGGCCAACTGGAGAAAAGATCGACACTGATCCCCCGATAGCCGCCACGCAAACCTACAGTGGCCCCGACCATCTTGTCGCCCAACAGATACTGCACGCTCGGGCCGAATACCTTGCCAACATCGATGCCGAGATAAGCCGACTGGCCGCTCTGCGTCAGCGGAATATCGAGTTCATTACGGAAGAAGAAACCGCGTTCACCCGCCAGGGTCAACTCGCCGTCAAAACCGCGTACGGTATAGCGATTGCCGAGCGACAGTTGGTCTGTCATATACAACGGGGAACGCGTATTTTGAGCACGTAACGTGCCGATGTATGTCAACGGTTGCAGCGCAATACTGAAAGGCACAACCAAAGTGGCGTCGATACTTTGCAGTGAATAACGGAACGTAGGATCGCTATCGCTACGCCAATCCTCGTCTGCCTGACCGTTAAACCATGACACGCCCCAGCGGTTGGCGAAAGTCAGATCAAGTTGGGCATTGCCGAAATAGTGCTGGTGTACCCAGGCTAGTTCAGCAAAGGTGGTATTACGCTTTTGACCGTCGATTTCGGTGGCGTCGATATAGGTATGACTCCAACGTTTGCCGACTTTAAATTGCCAGCTATTTTTTTGGAACTGATTTCGCTGAAATAACTGCGTCACGTTAAATTCCAAATTACGCGACTTCCCAGCTGACACGAAGTTCTGATAAGCGCCTGCAATTTGCTGATGATAGTCAAGGCTGCTGGCACTGAGCGCGTAACGCCAGTACCCAACCGGAACGGCATAATAAAGGCTATTGCCGCTGGTGCCGTGCTGCCCTGATTTGCGATCGGCATCGGTATTGATGCCGATGTTCACCATATCGCTTAAGCCTAATGGATTGTCGACGCCAAGGTTGAAGCCCGTTTGCAATTTGCCAGTGCCCTGCGCGCCACTATCGTCCATGTGTGCGCTTAATTTCCACGACTTGTCACGATCAACAGCGATGACAACGTCGCTTTCACCGGAGACGTCTCCGGGTACGATTTCCAACGTCACATCCTGACTTGGGACGCGCTTCATCTGTTCCAGTCCTTGTTCCAGATCGCGCAAATTAAGCAGCCGCCCCGGGCTGGTAGGAAAAGCATTTCTGACGGTTCCATAAGTCGCCGGATCAGAAAAACGCAACGTTCGAATAAGGCCCGGCACCAAGGCGAGGGTAAGAGTTCCAGTGGATAAATCTTGGACCGGAATGCCGATACGGGTTGTGCTATAGCCTTGCTGCAGAATCCGGTTAGTCAAACGTTCTACAATCAGGTTCACACCGTCTTTGCCAAGGCATGCGCCAGCGTAACGGCGCAGATAATCATGCGCAAAATGGAACGGGTCAAACAATAAATTACTCGCGCCAGCCAATTGCATAACGGGTGAAAGCGATTGCGGAACGCGAAGTACAAATTGCGCAACTGTGAAACACGGCGACTCTACCGGCAGCGACAATAGGTTCGGGTCATTATTATTTTCCACAGCGCCAGAGACAAATGGCGCTAACGCGTCCAGGTCAACTTTGGGAAGTTGCAAGGCGCGCTGACGTGATAGGGCTTCGGCCTGACTGCGACGCCGTTGCTCTTCTGTAGAGGAAGTTTGAAGTGCCTCCGCTTGCGCCGTCTGGGAACCAAAGACCACAATACTAAAGGTGAATAACAAGCTTGCCGTTAAGCTAAAGGCAGCAGGCCGTTGAAGGTAAGCAATGCTGGGAATGATGGCGTATTGTTTCAAGATTGCCTTTTTGAAAATGATTCAATGACATCATTCTACAAAGCAATAACCTCCAATAGATATCAGATAACGCTCAAAATAAGAGAGACTTTTCTATAACTTTATTAAGATTTATTACCCACATGGGCCAATTCGTGTAAGCCAGATGCCGAGCCCACAAAATCGGTATAGAAGTTGGCCCCCAGTGCGCTACATATTCCTCCCGGATGATGTACATTATTGGTACCAAGCGGAAACATTTACTTTGGGCACTGATGCACTAGTGACATCTATTACCAAAATGTCCACCATTAAGGCTTTGAGGAAGCGATCCCGTTTTCCTCGTGAAATGCCCTTAGTCAAAAAATAACTAAAATCATAAAAACTATTGAGTTAGTAAAATAAATTAATTTTTACTATCATTAAATTTCTGCAATACTCTGTTTCAGAGGCTTCACTCTTCCCGAACATTAAAAGGAATCGTATGAATAAGCTTACAACTGCAGCCGGCGCACCAGTACCGGACAATCAAAATATCCAGACGGCTGGTCCACGTGGTCCTGCTCTATTGCAAGACGTATGGTTTCTCGAAAAACTTGCCCATTTTGACCGTGAAGTCATCCCTGAGCGCCGTATGCATGCTAAGGGATCGGGCGCTTTCGGCACATTTACCGTCACGCATGACATTACGCAGTACACGAAAGCAAAGATCTTCTCTGAAGTCGGCAAAAAAACTGAGATGTTTGCACGCTTCTCGACCGTGGCAGGCGAACGCGGTGCGGCTGATGCAGAACGCGATATCCGCGGTTTCTCGTTGAAGTTTTATACGGAAGAAGGTAACTGGGATTTGGTCGGCAATAACACGCCTGTGTTCTTTTTGCGCGATCCGATGAAGTTTCCTGACTTGAATCGTGCTGTCAAGCGCGATCCAAAAACCAACATGCGTAGCGCTGATAACAATTGGGACTTCTGGACCTTGCTGCCTGAAGCACTGCATCAGGTGACCATTGTGATGAGTGACCGTGGACTGCCAAGGTCATATCGCCATATGCATGGTTTCGGCAGCCACACGTTCAGTTTTATCAATGCAAAAAATGAACGTAATTGGGTCAAATTCACATTCAAGACGATGCAGGGCATTGAGAACATGACCGACGCCGAAGCGTCTGAATTAGTCGGTAACGATCGCGAAAGCGCACAGCGCGATTTACTCGAAAGTATCGACAAAAAAGATTTCCCTACCTGGAAATTATTTGTTCAGATCATGCCGGAAAAAGATGCTGGTACTTATCACATTAACCCTTTCGATCTGACCAAGGTATGGCCACGTAAGGACTATCCGCTGATTGAAGTCGGCGTGATGGAATTGAATCGCAATCCAGAGAACTATTTTGCCGATGTTGAGCAAGCGGCGTTTTCTCCGGCCAACGTTGTGCCGGGTATCAGCTTCTCGCCAGACAAAATGCTGCAAGGCCGTTTATTCTCTTACGGCGATGCGCAACGCTATCGCCTGGGCGTCAATCACCACCAGATTCCGGTGAATGCGCCAAGATGTCCGGTCAATAGCTATCACCGTGATGGTTCTATGCGCGTCGATAGTAACGCTGGTAGCACAATCGGCTATGAGCCAAACAGCAAAGGCGCATGGCAAGAGCAGCCAGATTTCTCCGAACCGCCATTGGCACTAGAAGGTGCAGCGGATCATTGGAATCATCGCGTTGATGACGATTATTATTCCCAACCGCGGGCATTGTTTCAATTAATGACGCCAGCTCAACAGCAGGTGTTGTTCGATAACACAGCACGTTCTGTTGGTGGTGCATCTAAAGAAATTCAGGCGCGTCATATTGGCAATTGCACCAAAGCTGATCCTGCGTACGGCGCTGGTGTTGCGAAGGCATTGAGTTTGTTGGCTAACAACAAGTAAGCTGAATAATTTGGTTCTTATTTGAATTAAAAAAGTCTCGACTACGTTTTGTAGCCGAGACTTTTTTTGCCTAATGCCCGGTCATGAAATAAGTTAACTTTTATTCTGTCGAAAGCGCCGAAGCCGAGCGTATCCATAAAAAATGAAACATGAGAATGATTTGTCATAACGCATGACGATCCATTCTAGCGCCCCGATTAGTGCGCCCTTTTAGCCGGTCTTTGCTGAAAAACCAACATTGCGATCAGCATGAAAGCGAACAACGAAGCCGACGCCGTGTAGCGGCTTAAAGCCAAACCACCGGCATGGAGCGGCTTATCCAAAAAATCACCGACCACAGCGCCAAGTGGACGTGTCAAAATAAATGCTGCCCAGAACAAGATGGTGCGACTTATTTTTGTCCCGTAGTATGCCGCGACAACAAGCGCCAGCAGACCGGAGAATATTAACGCAGCCCCGCCGTAGCCGAATCCTGCCGTATCTGCCGTCCAGTCACCAAGCGCAGTTCCTAGCGTTTGAGAAAACATAATAGTCACCCAATAAAACATCTCGGCTTTTGGAGAACTGATGGCGTTGACCGATACAGACCCAAACGTGCGGTACCAGAAAAACAGCGAAGCGATCAATAACGCAAATAATAAGGATGATCCGCCTGCATATCCAACTCCAAGCGAACGGTCAGCAAAATCTGCCAACGTCGTGCCGACCGTTGTCGTAGCAATAATCGTTATCCAGTAGAGAAATGGGTGAAAGCTCTTTGCCTTAATCTGAGCGGTTACAGCAATCAAAAATACAGCCGCAAAAATAATCGTTCCGACAAGATAACCAAGATTCATCGACATGGACACCGCATCGCCACCGGTTTCCCCAAGTGTGGTCGCGGCTATTTTTATAATCCAGAAAACTAAAGTCACCTCAGGAACCTTACTTAAGGTATGTGAATTAGTATTATTTAGTGGGTTAACCATGCGTCTGATCCTTATTAAGTTTGCCAATTATGCCGTTATTCCGGGAGACCGACAGATAGATCACCAAACTCGTAATGATCACTAAAAATAAGGCACTGATGCCAGCCGTTCCCAAACCAAGACCGCCATTTACTATTGGCTGAGATAACAGATCGCCGCAAGATGCGCCAAACGGACGAGTGAGTATAAAAACGATCCAGAAGCATGCAACAGCGTTGGCTTTGAAAGCGTAACGGGCCAGCGCTACAACAGCAATAAGTGTGCCGAATAATAGCGTCGCTTTAGGATAACCAAGCCTCAAACCTTCAGCGATCCAGTCACCTGCGGCAGTGCCTAAAGCAAACGTGAATAAAATAGCCGTCCAGTAAAAAAACTCACGTTTAACGGTATTAATGGAATGAATCGATAGCGTTTTCTCTTTGAAATACCACACGGCAAACGTCGCGATCAGTACCGCGCTGAATGCGCCGGTCGAGACAGCCAACGGCACTCCGAAGTTATCACTCAGGTTATCGGTAACGAGTGTGCCAAATACGCTAATTAATACGACGGCTGCCCAATATAGCGAAGGGATATAACGCTTTGCGCGAATTTGCAAAGCCAACGCGATGGCAAGCAATACTCCCGTACAAACGGACGTGCCGATTAATCCAAAATGCAGATCGACATTAAGATAATCGGCGGCAGTCTCGCCCACCGTCGTAGACATCACTTTGATCACCCAGAAAATTAGCGTGACGGCTGGCACTTTATTAGCCCAATGGGATGTTGATCGTGTGGCAAGAGTATTCAAGGTACGCTCCGAAACCGAATGGATATAACCCAGAGCATGACTTAGAAAACTTAGGCCAGACATAGGCCAAAAGTGGAATTAGTCGCAGGCGTGCAAAGAGTTTGGTGCAGACCTCTGATATCGCTTGATTCATCGACCACTGAAACGGTTGGTGCTTCGTGTACGCTTGCTCAGTCTCTTCCAGCTTTAAACCAGGCTCAGACGCTCTGCATTTCCCTGTCATATTTTAAATGTCGCTCAATAGTTGCGTCATCTCCTATTGAGCTGTCTGTTTTTATTAGATCACGACAACAATCACCGGGCTGAGAAAAATGTTAATAGTGCTGTCACAGGATGTTGAATTTCAATCCCATCGATAAGCTTAGCCTGACATCTGCACGAATAACCCGTTGCCAGCAACACCTCATCCTTTTTTTGAGCGCGTACGATGGGTCCCCAGCTTTGACCATAAATCGTTTCAGAAATAGATCTTTTTTTAGCTTCATGGCCATATGTGCCGGCCATTCCGCAACAACCGCTTGCTTTGATTTCTAGCCGCAGACCCAACGCTTCAAAAACCTTTTGCCAGTCTGTGATCGCTGAAGGAACGTTAGTTTTTTCGCTGCAGTGTGGAAGCAGAAAAAAATCGGGAGATCGCGTCGCGGGAACTCTTCTCAAATCGGCGACATGATCTGCTAACCATTCCTGCACCAGCTGCACGGAAGGCCCGGCATTTTCTCCCAGTACTTTTACGTACTCCGCACGATATGCAAGTGTCATCGAAGGATCGATTCCCACCAGATTAATTCCACTCTTTTCAAGCTGGACGAGTTTATCCGCAGTACGTGCTGCTACACGCTGAAAGCGCTTTAAGAACCCATTTACGTGCAGTGGCTTGCCATTCTCGGCATAGGGAGCGAGAAATGGTGTGAATCCAAGCTCGCGGAGAAGCTCAAATAGATCGAGTACAAGTCGCGTCTCAAAATAACTGGTAAACGCGTCTTGAACAACAATAACAGATTTGGATTTTTCGAGGGGAGACAGTTGGTTCAGATCACTGGATATTGCGTTGGAAAAACCCCTACGCCGTAATTCTGTTTGCAAGTCGATACCAGTCAAGACCGGCGTCTCCACCAAATTGAATACACGCAATACTTTCCTACCAACGCGACTCCCAATTAGTGCGTTGTAAAGCGTCGAAATCTTTGAGACAGCCGGCAGCATGCTCTCCAGTGAAGCAATAAGATAATCTTTTGGCGATCTTAGGTAGCGGCTGTAATATAGTTCAAGAAACTTGGCCCTGAATTCCGGGACATCCACCTTGACAGGACATTGCCCGGCGCATGATTTGCATGCCAGGCACCCGTCCATGGCTTCAAAAACCTCATTCGAGAAATCGTAGCGTCCAAATCGTTTCGTAACGGAGTTGGTGAGTCGAATTGGTAGCTTGGCGATCACGCTCTCTTTACGAAGTCTTGCAGTTTCTGCCAAAGGATCGACACCGTGCATAGCAAGCTGGCGCAACCACTCCCGCAGCAATGAAGCCCTTCCCTTTGGAGAATGCCTGCGGTCACGCGTCGCTTTCCAGGAGGGGCACATCGCGTCGTCCTGGTTGTAATTGAAACATGCGCCGTTGCCATTGCAATGAAGCGCCTCCGTAAAAGCCGCGCGGACGTGCGGGGGTACAACCCGATCCAATTGCCCACGTGTCGGGACCGAATCTATCCGCAGTAGCCGGGCATCATCAGGCGCGACGATTTTGCCTGGATTAAGGCGATTTTCGGGATCGAAAACAGCCTTGATCTCCTGAAGACACGCGTAAAGTGGTCCAAAAAAATCCGGTGAAAATTCTGAGCGAATTCCCTTCCCGTGTTCTCCCCACAATAGACCCTTATACTTCTTCGTCAACACGACAACCTCTTCAGAGATCAGCCTGATCAGTTTTTCCTGCTGAAGGTCCTTCATATCTATGAACGGCCGAACGTGCAGTACTCCTGCGTCGACATGACCAAACATACCGTAGTCCACCTTATGGCTATCTAACAAAGCACGGAATTCCGCAATATAATCGGCAAGATGTTCCGGTGGAACGACTGTATCTTCTACAAACGGTATAGGTCGCTTTTCACCCTTCGTGTTTCCAAGCAGACCTACCGCCTTTTTTCTCATTCCCCAGATACGCTCCACAGAAGCGTTGTCCTTCGCCATCGTAAATCCGCATCTGCCTGTGCTGCGCGTATCGTCCTGAAAATAAGCTTCGACACGATTGAGTATTACATTTAATTCTTCTACGGAGTCTGCAAGGAATTCGACCAGATTGATTCCCATCGCCGGCACTTCATCTTCAGGAAAAAAATCCTTAACGCCCAGCCAGATAACATCCTGTCTTGCCAGTCCCAACACCTTGGAATCAATGGTTTCGATTGATGAAGCACTAAGTGCCATCAAATTCGGAGCATCACGCAATGCGTTATCGAAAGTTTTATAACGGATGTTAACCAACGCACTGCATCGGGGTATCGGCAAGACATTGAGCTTGGCTTCCACCACCATACCGAGCGTACCTTCAGAGCCACAAAGAATATTATTGAGGTTAAATAGTCCGTTTTCATCCCTGATGTGCGCAAGGTCATAGCCGGTCAAACAGCGATTCAGTTTTGGGAAAATGGAAGCAATGAGATCTTTCTTGTTACGGTAGATCGCATCGATCACCCGATGTATTGCTCCCACTCTGTCGGTGCGACACTTCAATATCTCCAGTTCAGTCGGCCTCAGCGCCCGCGAATGCCACAGCGTGCCGTCAAGCAGCACTGTCGACAATTCAAGCACATGATTTCTTGTTTTTCCATACAGACAAGATCCCTGGCCACTGGCATCAGTGCTGATCATGCCGCCAATCGTAGCGCGGTTCGAGGTGGACAACTCTGGAGCAAAGAAAAGGCCGTGCGGTTTTAATGCCGCATTCAACTGGTCTTTAACAACACCCGCTTCAACACGAACCCAGCGTTCTGCCACGTTTATCTCAAGTATGCGGTTCATGTTGCGTGAGATATCTACTACGATGCCATCGCTCAGGGCTTGCCCGTTCGTACCCGTGCCACCACCTCGCGGCGTAAGCGCTAACGCAGAAAACCGAGGATCTGCCGATGAGCTGGTAATACGCACGACATCATCCACGGTTTTAGGAAATACGACCAGATTTGGCAAGCGCTGATAGATCGAGTTATCCGTGGAAAACACTGTACGGTCCGCGAAGCGCGCACTAACCTCTCCTTCAAACCCGCGCACTTGAAGCTCTGAAATGAAGTCGAGGTAGATAGACTCTACCGGCAACGATTCTAAAAGTCGTGGAATCATGGTTGACTATTGAGGCCCGTGGTTATGCCGTCATCTTGAAAATAGCGGTCGCATTATTGCTATCGAAGCTTAAATCGAGCTTTTCATCGCCGTCTCCATGAACTATCTGGTCGCGTTCAATGAATTCATAGAACGAACCAGGCACATCAATTTGCTCGAAACTGCTGACAGCACCTTTGAACCGTCTTGATACTGAATCCGCGAGAAAGGCCGTCTGGCGAACCCTGCCGTTCTTCGACACTTCCACTTCTGGCTTGATCGAAAAGCCAGCGGCTTTCAAGGAAGCATGCAGCTCATACAAATTGTCGACACGCGCAGTAGCATGGTTAAAGGCATTTCCTTCAGTCGTAATCCAACCCATCTCCGCCGATTCCGCGACGATCGTACGATAATCCTCGATGCAGGGCAGCTCGTGTTGACGACCAAAGCAGGCAGCAATGCCTAATACGACATTGGCTGCGTCATGAAAGGGCAGCGACATATCTCTTTCCAGTCGATCCAGAGTACCTTGAAGAGCCGATGTGACCGGATCACGACTTGTAGCGATCGTTCTGTAGACCGCTTGTTGGCATTCATCAGAAAGCTGGTCGGTAAATATCTCACTAATAAAAAATTGCGGGATGTCCTCGGGGAAATCCTGGTGCGCATATGAGCGCCCCATCATCTTCAGGCGCGGTAGAGGATATTCTCCGTTAAGCTGATAACCCAACGGAATCAAGAGCCGCGTCAACGCAGCTTCGCCCGAAGGAAACCCGTCGATTCCGTCAATTAAGACGGTACGCGCTGCACCATGATCCAATACAATTTTTGTGTCCTCGCTCTTGAACTCATAGACGTATCGTTTGGCAGCAGGTACACGCCTCAATAAGTCATGGAACAGGACCAGAGCGAGCGTCTGTGCAATCGACGCGCGGTCAACAGTACCGAGCGCTGGGCGATTTGTCAGCGTGGGGATGACATAGACATGATTGAGCACGTCTTTTGCGTCACCCTCATCGATGATGTAGGACAATAATTGAAAAACTGCCGATGATTCCATAATTTTTCCCTATTCATTAAAAATTTACCGACGAACAGCAACTAGCCGTAATTGCGACCAACCGTCAGGCCGCCACAAACATACAAGGTCTGCCCGGTCACGTAGTCTGCTTGCTCTGACACCAAATAACTTACCGCGCTTGCGACGTCTTCGGGCTTTCCCAGCCTTCGTCTGGGAATGGAAGCGACCATAGCGCGAGTTTGTTGACTGTCCGGTTGGTTGTTCGACGCCCACAACTCGGTCAGGATCTGGCCGGGTGCGATACAGTTAGCGCTAATGCCAAACGGCCCAAGTTCTATCGCGAGGGTGCGCGTCAATCCAAGGAGCGCCGCCTTCGAAGCTGAATAGCCAGCTCTGCCAGCCTTACCCAAGACCGCACCACTCGCGATATTAACAATGCGGCCCCATTGATTTTTCTTCATGGCTGGCAAGGCCGCCTGGATGGTCATCACAGAAGCTTCAACGTTGACCCGCCACTGCTGGCTCAGTGCAGTTGACGTGATCGTTCCGACGGTCTCGACAGCAACCGCACCAACGTTATTAACCACGATAGTTATCTCATGAAGGCGACAGATTTTTTCAAGAATTACCTGAGTTTCTATCGGATCGTCCAGGTCGCACTGATAAAGATGTCCTCGAAAATCGGGGACCGGGTTGCGCGCGATACCGATGACCTCGTAACCGTCCGCAGCCATTTGTTCCGCGATGGCCCGTCCGATACCACGGGTAGCCCCCGTTACTAGAACTGATTTAGCCATTTGATACCTTTCGTGGTTGTTCGGATTTCTGTCCAAGATAGGCGTCGACGATATCCGTCCTCTGGATTAACTTTGCGGGCTGATCATGCGCGACGATCTTTCCCAACTCGACGACGTAGGCATAGTCCGCCGCCTTCAACGCCCGCTGGACGCTTTGTTCGACCAGGAGAATCGTCGTACCGGCGGATTTCAGTTCGGCGATCACTTTGAAAATTTCGTCAACGATCAGTGGTGCCAAACCCATACTTGGTTCATCCAACAGCAACAGTTTCGGCTCCGCCATCATTGCGCGCGCCATGGCAAGCATCTGCTGCTCACCTCCAGAGAGCAAACCTGCTTGTTGCCGGAGGCGCTCCTGCAAACGCGGAAACAAAGATAGAACACGCGCACGCGTTGCTTTGTAGCGTGAAGTCGGTAGCCAAAAGCCACCGAGTCTCATGTTTTCATCCACGGACAGGCTTGGAAAAATTTGCCGACCTTCAGGCACCTGAGAAATACCCATGCGAGCGATTGCGGCGGCGGACCGCCCACTGAGCGGCTTCCCTTGGTAATTCAACGTACCGGACCGGGGCTGGACCAATCCAGACAAGCTGCGCATCAGTGTTGATTTTCCCGCTCCGTTGGGGCCAATGACCGCCACAGTCTGGCCAGCCTTGACGGACAGGGAGATGCCGCGCAACGCCTCAACTGCGCCATATGACACATAAAGTTCATTGATATCAAGCATGGGCGTCCTCTACTTCTGTTCCCAGGTAGGCGGCGATGACCGCAGGGTCGCTGGTGACCTCGTCTGGAATACCGGAGGTCACTAGTCGACCAAAATTGAGCACTGTAACCCGGTCGCTCAAGCATTTGATGAAAGGCATGTCGTGCTCCACGATCAGGATGGTGACGCCTTGGTCATTAATATCCCTGATCAATGTGGTTAACGTATCGCGTTCTACGTCGTTCATCCCTGCCACCGGCTCATCCAGCAACAGCAGACGGGGCCGGGCGGCTAGCGCCCGCGCAATCTCCAGTCGGCGTTGCGCGCCGTAGGGCAAACTGGCTGCTTGCGTGTGTGCATGATCGGCTAATCCCACCCGATCAAGCAGCGACAGTGCCTCGGCGACTACACTCTTTTCCTCATCGCGTCCCCGTCCCCATCCCAGTGCAGCCGAGAATACGCTTGTAGAAGCGAGCGCGGTGGCACCAAGCATGACGTTTTCGAGGACCGACATCGAACTGAAAAGTCGAATATTCTGGAAGGTGCGCATCATGCCGATTCCGGCTCGGTCGCGAAGAGGTATGGCACTTAAATCGCCCACACCGTCCATGTGAATAGTTCCAGACGTCGGCCGCTGCACTCCGGATATGATGTTGAACAGGGAAGTTTTACCTGCACCGTTCGGCCCTATCAATGCATGGATGTGACCTTGCTTGACCGTAAAGGAAACCTCGTTCAGCGCAGTTAGCCCCATAAATTTCATCGTGATTTTATCGACGATTAACATATCCACGTATCCTAAGAGTTTTGATTGGAAACAGTCCCGATGGCAGGAGCATGACGACGACGACAATCACTAGGCCGTTAAACATGGTGCGGTATTCGGCCAGCCCACTGAGCATTTCCGGCAAGGCGATCAAGACGATGGCGCCGAGAATTCCACCCAGTGGCGAGGCGATTCCACCTAGCACGACATAGCTCAACACCGTGACACACGATTGGAAAGTAAACTCATTGGGAGAAATACTACCCATCGCATGCGCATTGAGGGCTCCCGCCAGGCCTGCTAAGGCGGAAGAAATCAATACACAGGTCAGTTTCACTTTCCCTACATTGATTCCCATGACTGCTGCCGCAACTTCATCCGTCCGCACCGCCTCCATGTTGCGTCCAATGCGTGATTTTGAGATCCACAGCATTCCCGCGGCAACCAAACACACGATGAGATACAGAGTAGCTAAAGAAACAGGGTGCGGAACGCCGGAAATGCCTAACGCACCACCGAGAAATTCCATATTGATTACCACCGACCTGACGACGGCAACAAATGCGATAGTACCGATGGCCATATGAACCCCGGACAGACGCAGCATTGGATAAACAATCAATGCAGCGACTGCCGTGGCAAAGGCGATCGCCATCAACACCGACATCCACAGAGGTAAGCCAAACTGCATCGACAACGTGGCACTGGTATAGGCGCCCATCGCCATGAATGCGACCTGCCCAAGAAACAATTGCCCGGTTGCTATTACCCAATAAAGCGACAATGCCAGCAAACAGCCGATACCAACTTGGGTAAGCAGGGTCTGGTAGGTCCATAAAAGGTTATCAAAAAACACGTTCATGTCAGACCCTTTTCGCTGATTTCAATGGAATCAGGCCGGTAGGCAAGAACCATAAGGTGGCAAGTAGTAACGAAAATGTCACGGCATCCCGATATGCAGAACTGATATAGGCGCTAGTCATGATTTCGACAACACCGAGCAGCAAGCCTGCGACCAGCGCTCCAGGGATGCTACCCAGGCCGCCAATGATCACGACGGCAAAACCATGAAGCATCATTCCTTCGCCCATAAACGGTTCCACAGCGTTGGTGTTCATGCCGATAAGCGTACCGGCCACTGCAGCCAAAACGCCTGCCATACAGGAAATAAGGGCCGTGATCCGAAATGGCGACAAACCAACAAGCAGCGCCGCGATTTCAAGATCGCCGACCGCTCGCGCAGCAATACCCCATCTCGACTTTTTCAGGAACCAAAACAAGGCTATGACGATCACGAGGACAATCCCGACAATACTGATTTGCAGCTGGCTGAGCGTGATCGCTCCCAGATTCACGATAGTGTTTCCACCAAAGTTTGGCGGAAACCGAAGCGGTTCCGCGCCGACTAAGCGTGTTAATAGTGAATAAGCGAATAAGGACAACCCTGTTGTTGCCAGTAGCGATGCGAGATATCGATCCGTGCGGCGGCGCAGCGGTGTCACGATAATACTATCGAGCAAGATTGCAAAGACGCCAGTTGTAACGGCCGATATCAGCAGCGCACCGAACAGATTGACGCCCAATGCTTTGGCAGCCCACAAGGAAACGTAAGCGCCTACGGCAAAATAAACACCGTAAGTCAGATTAATGACGTGCAGAACACCAAAAATAATTGTAAAACCTAGGGAAAACAAGGCATATACAGCACCGAGTACGAGACCATTTGCCAATTGTTGTGCGAACACGTTATCTCCTTTTTGCACAGGGCAAAATGCAGCCCTGTAAAGCATTGCAGCCAACGAACAAATCGAACATTATGGGAAAGAGCAAAGCGGCAACCTGCGCGGCTCCTCTTTCCCCACAACATATCAATACACTGGCGCGAACAAATCCGAAATATCACGACCCGTGCAGTTGGCCCTCTTCATTTTTTGTCTGGATAGAAATACTTTGACGATGCCAAAGACATCGCCCAACCCTGCTACATCGGTGCAAATTTGCCATCTTTGACTTGCAGCGTTACTGCGTTGCCCACACCACTCGGATCCCGATTAGGGGCAAAAGAAAAATCCCCGAATAGTCCATGAATGCGCGACTTGGCCAAGGTATCGCGAATGCTGGCTGGCGTCTTTAAAGGAGAAGTTTCGATTGCCGTCACCATGAGCATCAAGCCTTGGTAGCCCTGTGCCGCATACGTATCTGGATCTTCTTTGAATTTTTTCCGATAGAGGGATATGAATTCGACATTTTCGGGATCTTTGCGGTCGATAAACCATGGACTTGAGACCACCAGACCCTCTGCGCTCGCGCCGGCCAGCTCAATAATTTTTGGCGAGTTGAAGCCATTTCCACCCACAAAGACCGTTTTCTTCGGCAACCCGAGCTTGGCGGCCTGCGTCAGAATGGACGCGCCGGTATCAGGATAAGCACCGGTGAAGATTGCATCAACGTCCATCGATTTCACTTTTGTAAGTTGGGCTGAGAAATCAGTGTCTTTCGTAGAAAAGGACTCAATATCAACGATGTCGATTTTTTCCTTGGCGGCAATGGCTTTATATATTTCTAGCGATTGCACCATATTGGGATCATCGTTGGCGTAGAAGATGGCAGCGCGCTTGATGTTGTACTTCGCCTTGGCCCTGCTCACCGAAAGCGGAATCAAAAGTTGCTCGGCCAGCGACGTGCGGAACACATAAGAACAAACATCAGGGATACCCTTTGCAGTCGCATTGACCGTCAACATCGGCACTTCTCGCTCACAAGCAATTCGGCCAGTAGCAAGGGCCTCGCTACTTAAGGTAGGTCCGATGATAGCCGTCACTTTTTCTTGCGCAATAAGGCGTCGGAAGGCATTAACCGCCTGATCCCGATTACCGGCCGAATCCTCTACAACGAGTTTTAAAGGACCGATACCTTTTACACCTCCCCGGGCGTTGACCTGCTCGGCCGCCAGTTGAATGCCTTTGTAGGTCTGCCCTCCGAATTTGGCATTCGGGCCGCTGAGGACCTGGACAATACCAAGACGTACTTCTGCAGGAGCAGAGATCGCCGTTGCACTGACGATAAGTGATAGTGCGGCAAACATGGTGATACTGATTTTTTTGGTACATCTGATAGTCATTTAATTCCCCCCTGAACTCACGATTGGCATCACATAGAACCCGATGAGATGACTATAGAGGATCAAAAAACCTCTAGCAAATCAAAAAATTGCAAGTGCATAGAATTAAATTCAACTCGCGTTTAGCCTTCTGGAAATTTCAAGGGTGGTTGAGAAATATGCGAACGGAAGCATCTCTTTTCGTTGAATAATTCCATTACATCCACACAGCGAGGAGTCGAGATGTCTAAATTCTATCCAGCGATCGATGGTCAGTTTCGTGAATTTATCGAAGACCAACAACTTTTTTTTACTGCCACCGCGCCGGCTAACGGACGCGTAAATGTTTCTCCAAAGGGCATGGACACATTTCGCGTACTCAACCCAAACCAAGTGATCTATCTTGATTTGACCGGTAGCGGAAATGAAACAGCAGCCCATGTCACCGAGAACGGACGGATGACAATCATGTTCTGTAGCTACGGGCGACAGCCGATGATCATGCGGCTATACACGAAGGCGCGCCTGATATTTCGTGGTGATCCAGAGTGGGACGAGCTGCTGGCAATGTTTCCGGAGATGCCGGGCACCCGGCAGATATTTTTTGCCGACGTTGAATCGGTTCTAACGGCATGCGGCTTTGGTGTTCCGGAATACGATCTGAAACGGGTGCGACCAACGTTGCAACAATGGTCCGAGGCAAAAGGAGAAGAAGGCATGATGGAATATTGGTATGACAACAATATGGAAAGTATCGATCAGCTGCCAACCGGTTTGAAAGTGGAGGAATAAAAGATGCTATACGACAACAATGATCTGAACGCATTGCGTGAACGCTCGACTGCAGCGATTTCGGACGCGCTGGACACGATCACCCGTCGCCAGCAAACGATTTCGCCATCGATCAGTTTGCTTTATGGCCAGCGGATCTTTGGACCTGCCATTACCATCATGGTCGCCGCAACCGCAGAGAAAGCATTTCATAAAGTTTGCATGCAGACGCTCGATGAATGCGAGGAAGGATCCGTTATCGTCCTTGCAGGTGATCCTGATCCAATCACCGCGGCATTCACTACAACCGAAATAGCAATAGCGAGCAAACGCCGGCTAGGCGGGTTGCTCACGGACTGTGCGGTCCGCACGCCAGCGGTATCGGCTCCCGATGCGGTCGGTGTTGCCGGCGCTGGTCGCTCGCCCGCCAGCGGTTTTGGCAGGATCAAAACAATGGCGCTGTGCCCTTCCTCAACCTGCGGCGGCGTCACAATCAGTCAAGGCGACATTATTGTCGGCGACCATCTTGGTGTGGTTGTTATACCGACCAAGCTGGTCCATGAAATTGCGGTCATCGCGCATCGGTACGAACAACGCATTGCCGACATGGAGCGCGATATTGACGTGTCTGGCAGCTTGCGCGGGGCGACTGACCGACATTGGAAAATTGTCGAAGCCGAAGCCGAAGGAGATGGCCAATGAGCACAAGCCAGGTGACACTGCATTTTGCCGACGGCGAACAGGCCCTCGTCCATTGCGACACCGAAAGCAATATCTTCAATGCTGCCAAAGCAGGCGGCATTGGATTGGCGCACGATTGTCTCAACGGCAGTTGTGGGACATGCAAAGGCCATTTGCGATCGGGTGCAGTCGACTATGCCTTGGAGCGCAGCTTGCTGGCCGTTTCGGGCGATGAGCCGGATGCTGTTCTTGTTTGCCAGGCGCAGCCGGTGTCTGCCTCTCTGGACATCGAACTGCCATACACCAGGGCCTCGCTTCTTCCCCAGAAAAAGCGAATGCTCAAGATCATCTCCAAAACGAAAGTAAGTGCCACCGTTTGGGATGTACGCTGCAAAGTGGAAAAATTGCGGATGTTCGAATTTCTTCCTGGGCAATATGTCAAGGTCAGCCCGCAGGGACAAGACTTCATGCGTGCGTACTCTCCATACACCTTGCCTGGAAAAAATGAGGTTGGATTTCTTATACGCGAACTAGCGAACGGCGCAATGTCTGGCTACCTAAATGAATCTCCGGTTGTAGGCGATGTCTGGAACGTCGAAGGCCCATTCGGTGTTTTCTACCGGCGGCATACCATCGCCCCGTCTCTCTATATCGCCGGCGGAACAGGTCTGGCACCCATCCTATCGATGTTATCCGATCAGGAAAGACTGCAACAGCCGACAGGCCCGAAACATCTCGTATTCGGCGTCTCGCGATTGGAAGATTTGTTCTACACAGATGAATTGAACGCGTTGCACGCCAAGATCGCTGATCTAACTGTGACCCTGGCGGTGGTGGATGGCATACAAGGACCCAACTGTGTCAAGGGTAGTGTATTAGACGCATTGAGTCCCGCCCTCTTCCAATCGCTCGGCACAACAGGCGCCACCTACCTTTGCGGCCCTCCCGCGATGGTGGGTGCGATACGTGATCGCGCACAAGAGTGGGACGTTCCTCTCCAGCGCTTTTATACCGAAGAATTTCTCCCTACTTAGGAGCATTGAATGAAATCCCAGAATCCCATTGTTTGCGCTGCGCAAATTGCACCGGTCTACATGAATTTGGAAGCCACCGCAGACAAGATCATCGAAAAAATCGCAGAAGCCGGCAAGCTCGGCGCCGAGCTGGTCGTGTTTCCGGAAACGGTTCTGCCTGGTTATCCCTATTGGACATTGATCCACGATCCCTACAGCGCCCGGATTCGTTTTTCCGGTAAGTTATACGAGCAAGCATTACGGCTCGATTCTCCTATTGTCAAGCGTCTGCAGACAGCGGCACGCGAAGCCGGCTGTGTCTCAGTCATTGGCATCAACGAGTTAGACGGCGGCACAATCTACAACAGCCAGCTTTCCATTGATGCTGACGGATCAATCCTTGGCTGCCGCCGCAAGCTCGTGCCTACGCATCATGAACGGATTACATGGGGAAAAGGCGATGGATCCGATTTGCAGACGTGGAATACCAGCGTAGGGAAAGTTGGTGCCCTGATCTGCTATGAGCATACAAACCCTCTTTTCCGATACGCAATCCAGGCACAGGGAGAAGATATTCATATCGCAAATTGGCCGGGCGGGATGCCTTGGACTGACGACCTGATTGACGCAGCGGTACGCATGTATGCGATCGAGTCGGCGTCGTTTGTCATTAGTACCACCTCTATTTTTACCGAAGACATTGCCGACTATCTGGGCACTGAAGCCTCACAAAAGCTGAAAATTGGCGGTGGTGCGTCGTCCATCGTTGCTCCTGGCGGAAAATATCTGGCGCGTGCACAAGCTGACAATGAAGAACTTTTGACGGCGCAACTTGACTTCAAACTCATTGCAGAGTGGAAACATATAGTCGATGGCTGCGGTCATTACTCCCGGCCAGACGTATTGAAATTACAGGTTAACCTCAGCAAGCAACTCAACATCGAAACCACTTACCAATCATCTTTTAATTCTGGAGTATAAAAATGGAAAAATATGTAACGCTGTCTTTTGATGACGGTCCGGACGCAGAAACCACACATGTTGTGCTTGATGTACTAAAAAAGCACAATATCAAAAGCAGTTTCTTTGCCATATGCTCGAAACTTGAAGACCCGGAAGCAAGAGATGCGGCAGAACGCGCAGTGCGGGAAGGTCACTGGTACGGTAGCCATTCTCACATGCACAAAACGCCGATGGGATGGATGGAAAATTTCGAGGATGCCATACCTGAAATCGATCTGGGCTTCGAGGCGCTTGGCGCACTTGCGAATCCCGAGATCATGTATCGGCCGTATGGCTTCGGTGGCGTTCTCGATACGCGCTTGTTGAACACTGTCGCGGTAGACCACTTACTGGAAAAAAAATACAAGTGCGTTCTGTGGGATTTCACACCTCGCGAATGGAAAAACGTCGACTCATGGGTAGACATGTGCGTTGACCATTGCGAAGGAAAAGAGTGGACCTGTTTAGCGCTAAGAGACAGTGAGAAAACAATCGGTGCGCAACTCGATGCATTGATTGTCAAGCTCAAGGAAAAGGGCTTCCAGATCAAGCAGGCCTTTCCTGATCATATTGTGCCAATCGCAGACGGGAAAATTTTGCAAAATATCGAAGGATATGTCGCAAAGAAAGAAACGAGACAAGCATGATCTTTTGCATCTATCGGATAGACAGGCACGGAAGCGGCACCGAGAGGAACAGGCTTAGGCAGCCGCATCTAGAGTACCTTTCGCGATATGCCGCGTCGATTCTTTTGGCCGGGGCACTTTTAGAGAATGGCAATCATGAAGACGCACCTGCTGCAACAGAAATCGGCAGTATGTACCTGGTCGAATTTGATGTTATTTCTGACGCTGAATTTTTCGCATACAATGACCCGTTTCATCTGGCAGGGCTATTCAAGGAGGTAAGCATTTCTGCTTTTGAAGCCCGGATCAGGAAGCCATTTGCCGGTGTTAACTAGCTAGCAAGTGGCTGGAACGTTCGGAGAATTCACTACGAACCCACTCAGTCAAGCTGCGCAGCCCCGGCAAGGCTGCGCGCTCGTCTGACACAAGAAAGTAATAAGTTCCATTCACCACGTGTCTGTCTTCCATGACCTGGACAAGTCGCCCTACGCGTATATCTTCCGCAATTTCAGAAAACCCGGCGAGTGTGATGCCGAGTCCTTCAATGGAGCCCTGGATCGCCAACTCCCTGCTTTCAAATATCAATTTCCGTGCATGCAAAGGAAGATCCATTCCGGTTCCACGAGCCCATGCCTCCCACTCCCCCGGCTGAGTTTCTACCTGCAAAAATCGAAATTCTTGCAAGCTTCCCGAAATACTTTTAGTGAGGCGCAAAAGTCTTGGACTGCAAACAATGACAAGTTTCTCGGAAAACAGTGGAATTTTCGAGTAACCCGGCCAATCAGTCTGGCCGAAGCGAATGGCACAATCGAGATCATTTCTGCCAGGGCGCGTCATGCTGCCGTCCTGCGAAGACAACCGTATGTTGACGTGAGGATGCATCTCCTCGAATTTAGCCAGATTAGGAATAAACCAGCGTGAGGCGAAATTAACAGGCATAGCGATATGTACCGCCCCTCCCTTCTTGTTCTCTCGGAATTCTGAAATAGCGTTATGAAGATTATCGAAAATATCCGACAATACTAACAAAAGTTCCGCACCGCGCTCGGTCAACTCCAGGCCGCGACCAGTCCGATTAAATAACTTGGTACCAAGATCATCCTCCAAGAGCCGAATCTGATGACTGACACCCGACGCTGTGATACATAGCTCTTCGGCAGCATCGGCGAGGTTAAGATGCTTTCCCGTTACTTGAAAAGCACGCATTGCGCGAAGGGACGGAAGGCGGCTCATTTGAAGTTTCGGCAAAAATGAAAATGGAATCGGCTATCGGTTAGTAGCTTTGACAGCTTTAAACCGGAGATGTACGTAATCAGCAATCCAATCACCATGTCCCGTTTTCAACACAGGTTCAAGCAATTTCTTGGCATAGCCCATCGCCTCCATCCGAAGCTCCGGCGGCACCTTAGAAAAGAATGGTTCACCAAACATCTCGAACCAAGCCTCAATTCCTTTTGGTAAAGGTGTCGGACGAGGAAATGTCTGGATGGAAATAACAGAAAAACCACTGACCTCCAGCAAATCACAACACTCGTCGGAGGCTGGGTAATAGAAACGCGGCACTTCCTCCTCTTTGACGCCGAAATGGAGCAGCGTAGCGATCATAGCGGTGTGGATCGCAGCCACATTACGATGCGCTCCGGTTTCCACCACAAAACGTCCGCCGGGTTTTAGAGCACGCCAGACACCCGCAAATACCTTGTCCACTTCCGGCATCCAATGAATGGATGCATGGGAAAAAACGGCATTGAATCGCGCTGGAAAGCTCAGGTTTTGAGCGTCAAGTACAAACGCGTTCACGCCACGTTCTCTGGCGCGTTTCACAGCATCAGGATCGATATCCACACCGGTGACGCGCGCACCACTTTCCATCAACAGTGCAGAAAGCAAGCCGTCACCACACCCCAAGTCGAGGACCTCCTCTCCCTGTTCGACGTTCAGTAATTCAACAACGCGCAGACCATAATCTCGGACAAACCGAACATCAAGTGATTGCGTAGCAGAAAGGCAAGAATTCATGCTGGACTTTCGTTACCGGATCTATGATAAAACTATACATTAAAAATCACAATCTATCAGCCTCGCGTTAGCGCAACTGCTCAGCCTTTCCATTGCGCCAAATGAATAGCGACTCATGCGGCTCAGTAAGGTCGCCCTTGCTGTCGAATTTCACAGTGCCCAGCGCCGTATCGAAAGAGTGCGAATGCAAATAATCGACGATATTATTTCCCATCCTCCCTCGATTTTTCTCCAGCGCTTGAATCAGAATTTGGGTACTTGCATAAGCATTCAGGGTGAATCCATCAGGTTCCGCTCCAATAGCCTGTAAAGACACCAATGCCTCACGCGCGCTAGGCTCGTCGCGATAGTCGTGATCGAAGGTGAAGAGCAGCCCTTCTGCCGCACCGCTCGAAGCGTCCCATACACTGTGATTTCCCGCGCCATCGTTGGAAATAAATTGTCCTTTAAATTGAGCGGCACGTGTTTGTTTTAGAAGCTCGCCCAACTCCGCCGCCTGGTGTCCACCGTAAAAAATGACATCAATCTCACTTTTGACCAGATCTGCGGCAATCGTCGAAATCTGCTCGGTACCATCAAGAGTAAATATTCGCTCAGGCTTGATTCCTTTTTTCGCAAGTGCATCGAGAACCCTTCCGCCGTGCCCTTTCCCGGTAAGGTCGCCTTCTTGAACGATCGCAATTTTCTTTCCTGCGAATTTTTCAGCGATAAATCCTGCAGCCAGTTTGGCCTGCTCATCATCTCGACCGGCTACGCGAAACACATTATGCAAGCCACGTTCCGTTAATGCCGAATTGGATGACGCCGCTGAAACCATCGCAATATTTGCCTCGGCATATATCACGGACGCAGGCATTGAGGCAATCGAACAAACATGTCCAAGTACAGCTTCCGCTTTTTTTTCAACTAGCTGCTTTGCAATCGTTTCAGCTCGATCAGCCGCACAACCGTCATCAATGAATTCGGCCGTTAAGTGCCCCCTATTTTTTTGACTTGCATTAGCATGATTTATTGCTGCCGTTACACCTGCACGAATCTGCGTGCCAAAGTTGGACAGACTGCCGGAAAAAGGCGCGACGACGTATAGAGTAGTATCTGCCGTATCGTTGGCTGCAAAAGTCGGATTACAACAAATTAGCAATGCCAATATAAAAATTAATTTAAATCCAGTTTTTCCATTTTCCATGACAGATCCAGTATTGTGCAATGGAATGCCCCGTGACACTCCAAACAGCGTATTTTAGAAATTTTGCCGATGTGCCAATTTGAATATCTACACTGGGTTATTGACAGAAGCAAAAATAGGGAAAGTCCTATGCCGCCTATGAAAGGCTAACTATCATAGGACTTCCTCTATTGGTTAATATGCGGTCCCAGGCAACCTGAAAATCATCTCAAGTATTTTAGAACTTATGGCGGACACCCAAAGCAACTGCTGCCTGGTTACCCGATGCACCAACTGTAGAACCCAAAACCCCCGGGTTGGTTGTATTTGTCGCGCGTAGGTCCGACACGAATGCGTACAAGTCAGTACGTTTCGAAAGAAAATAGTCGGCACCCAGATTGAACTGATTCAATGTACCGTTTTTAGCGCCAATGAAATCGAGTTTAGTATGTTGCACACTAGCAAGTAGATGTAAGGGACCGGTAACAGCGTAATTTACGCCAGCTTCGAAAATATCAGCCTTGTCGTTGCTCAAGCCACCGATGATGTTATTGGTCGCCGCACTTGCCAGTGGTTGCTTCGCACGCGACCAGTTACCATACAGACGTGCCGGACCGGCTTGATAGCTAGCCCCTAGCGTAAATGTCTTCAGCGCTGTATCACCGGGATGACCGATGAATACGGGAGCAGAATTAACTAAGGAAACGTCGCTAGCTCCAGCCGTGGGCGTGCCTAGTTTAGATTGGTAGTAAGCAGCGAATAAAGTGATGGGGCCTCTTAGATATTGACCACCCAGACCAAACGATTGACCTGTCGATGTCTGACCGGCGACTTCCCCTAAACCATAGATCGCGCTAGCAGTAAAACCAGCCAGGCTTGGCGTGTTGTAACGGATCGAGTTGTTGGTGCGAGTACCTTCCAGGCGGTCCAGAACATGTCCCGGTGCAGCAACAAAAGTACCAAAATCGACAATAGAGGTCCACACACTGACATCGTCCAGAAGGTCAGTTTGACGACCAAGCAGAACAGTCCCAAAGTTGCCACTCAAGCCAACTACGGATTTACGACGGAATAAAGTAGATGTCCCTTTGTCGCTTTGCAATGCACCGGTGTCATTGGCGAAGCCAGTTTCCAGTTGGAACACCGCCTTCAGACCGCTCCCCAAATCTTCAACGCCTTTGAAGCCTAGACGTGACCCCTGGACGATCCCGGAGACCATGCTTAATTGACTACCCGTCTTGCCACCCGGTACTGCGGTCGTATTAGCTTTGTTTGTATAGGCGACGCCAGTATCAACGATGCCGTAGATTGTGACCGAGCTTTGTGCTTGCGCTGTGCCTGCGGCTAGCACTGCAAGTGCGATGCATGATTTTTTCATTTAATAATCCCTATATATAATTTTTTTAGTCATCTGCGGGTATTGCGAAAGTAAAGAGTTGTCAGTAATTTTCTTTGGTTGTATATCCCCTTCCATGTTGTCGGTTGGCACTCAATTTAAAGCCGTGATAGAGCACTTGCGAATACCTGAAAAGCGCTACAGTCGGGAGCGATGCAAGTCCAATTGCTGCTTGTCAGTCCGGGTGGTAGCATCATCTTCGCGAAATCCCAACAAACGCTGACCTAGTAACCAACGTGGCGTGCCAACGTCGCATAGTGGGAGCAACAACATAGTCAACCGAAGTCAAGTTCAAGCTTACGAAGCTGGTAACGGATATCTCGCCACCGAAAAAAACTTAGTTTCAGCGAAATAAATAGTGACTTAAGATTAGCAACACGAAATATCCGAAGCAAATCAAAAAATTCGTCCGTGATTCAAATTAATTCAATCCAACATTAAAGTAAGCTCTCTTTCACATGCTTCGCTCTTGAGCGGCGCAGCGATTCGCCACGGCTACCCGAACGCATGTAAGGCTGCAGTAGCAGCAACATGTATATGCGGCAGCACAGGTCATCTGACCAACTGCAACAAGAAGCAGATACCGGTGTAAGAGGTTTGGCGAGTTACTAAGCTGTACTTCAGCTAGTGAGAACGCTCAGGGGGGGAACGATTAGTGAGCGCAATTAATGCGAACGATTTGAATACACGTGCAGATCAGCAGCACGATACTCGACGCCTGGCTAAACAGCATTCCGCAAATCATATTCACTGCAACCACCAAGACAATGATTGTTTTTCGTTCGAACCTATCGAAAATAGGTACGTTTTCGGTACGACGGCAAACACACGTAGCCGAACTCGCCACTCGCCGGGACCTGTTCGGATAAAAAAATACACCTATTAAGTCATTTTAAAATCAACATGCCAATAGCAACACGCCCTATTAAATCTAACTCAAATATAAATCAGAGTTCATCATACAACCGCCGGGGCAACGTGCGGTGCCGTCCGCAATGTCTCCGCAATCAACTCCAATGCATGCTGAATTTCTTCACGGTTGGCGACGCCGCCGATGCAGACCCGCACCGCTTCCGGCGGTTGCATCGATACCGAAAAAGCATCGCTCGCCACCACACCAACACCGGACGATTGCAAATGCGCTGCAAATGCTTTTCGATCCCATGGCGCAGGTAGACTAATCCACAAATGGAAAGCCTCCGGATGCGAGAGGTAACTTCCCGCCGGTAATAATCGCGCCGCTAGCTTTTGGCGCGCCATCGATTCCTTGCGGATCGCATTCAACGCCAAATCAGCCGTGCCGTCGCGAATCCAGCGGGTTGCCAACGCCGACGTAATGGGCGATGCCATCACCGTCGTTGCCCGCACCGCAGATGCCAGCCGGGATGCATATTGTGCGTCGGGAGCTACCAGATAAGCAATTCTTAAACCTGCGCCAACACATTTTGCCAAACCCGCAATATAAAACGTCACATCCGGACCGATGCTAGCGATTGCTGGTGGCGTCACGCGCGGCAAAAAACCGTAGGCGTCGTCCTCGATAATCGGCACCTCATAATGACGGGCCACTTCCACCAACGCCTGTCGCCGCGTGTGTGACATCACTATCGTAGTCGGATTGAGCAAAGTCGGATTGCAATACAAGGCTTTCGGCGCGTATTGTGCGCATGCAGCCGCAAATGCAACCGCGTCGATTCCCTCACGATCCATCGGCAAGCCTATCAAACGGATGCCAAGTTGACCTGCTAATGCTCTTAGTCCGGGATAAGTCAGCTCTTCACAACAAATGACCGATCCTGATGGTGCTAGCGTGGTTAGCACGGCGACCAACGCAGCTTGCGCACCAGGTACAACCAACAAGCGATCATGATCAACCACCAATCCGCGTCGGCGCAACCATAACGCACCAGCCTCACGGTCTTCGGGCGATCCGCCAAAATCTTGATACCGCAGCAAATCTCTTAACTTACCACTCACGCTGGCAAAGCCGCTTTCCATGAGCGTTAATAATTCCTCCGAGACGGGTTCCGGCGGCATGTTCATTGACATGTCGACGTTAGGTCGCCCTTCAAATACACGGGGAATTTTGGGGCGGCGAAGACCGCACACAAACGTACCGCGCCCAACCACAGAATCCACCAAACCGCGCCGGTGTGCTTCTGTGTAAGCACGCGCCACGGTAGTGAAATCGATGCCCAGCAACTCAGCCAGCTTACGTTGTGGCGGCAACCGTTGCTCTGCGGCTAATTGACCCACAGCAATATCGTCGGCGATGGCATTGGCAATCGTCAGATAGAGAGGGCCGCTTCCCTTTTTCAATTTTGGCAACCATCCATTTTGAAGCTTTACCATCTTCATTACTCCCATTCAATCCTGCGTCACTCTTCAGGCTAAAAAAAATCTTTAATACAATGTATGCATTTTTCATTCCATACAATCACTCTGTAATTCGACTCGAATTGTCCAAAAATATGCCTGTTCTGCACCATCCCTGCGCATTTTTTAGGCACTTCTTGCACGAAGTTAAAGCATGCGTTTCCGCTATGGTGCAACGTCATAATGTGAATTGAATGGGACGATTGAATGGATTTTCATCAAACCCGGAAATTCGCCCAAATCCAGGCCCGTGGGAAACGCAATAGCAATGCGGCTTTGCCATTTTAAAAATCGATTGCATGCATTTTTTTCCATTCAATATGGGCATATAGACCGATTGCATGGCACGCCATATGCATTCAATGAGGCCGTCACGACAGTGCGTCTGACCGACAGCAATCAGCAAATGTCGCCGCATTTCAACCCATTCATCAGGAGCTATCAACATGCCAACGGTCAAACATCCAGCCCACGTTAAAGGCGATTTCTTTGTCGATTACGAAGAGAAAGTATTTGAAGATATCAAAGCTTTACCGGGTGAAAAAGCACTGGTTACTTTTCATACTGTTGCCTTTGAAGGGTCGATTGGGTTTGTCAATTTATTGCAAGCCACGCGCCTGCAACGCAAAGGTTATGAAACCTCTATCTTGTTATACGGTCCCGGCGTCACATTAGGTTTGCAACGCGGCTTTCCAACGCTTGGCGATGAGGCATTTCCGGGTCATCTGAATTTTAATAACCGGATCACTTCTTTCATGGAAGCAGGCGGCAAAGTCTATGCCTGCCGCTTTGCGCTTCAAGCTTTATACGGCCACGGTGAGCCTTCGTTGATTCCCGGTATTCGCGCAATCAATCCACTTGACGTACTGGATTTGAAGTTGATCCACACGCGTGCAAACGCGTTCATTCTTGATACCTGGACGCTATAAACCTTGCAAAGGGCGGATCATGAAAACGGACAATACAATGACAAGATCATCGCAAAAAAAGACGGTACGCGCGGCAGCGATTCAGATTGCACCAGACCTTGAAAGTGCTGGCGGCACGTTGTACAAGGTTTGTACAGCGATTGAAAGTGCGGCTGCAAAAGGTGCGGAGCTCGTAGTTTTTCCAGAGACCTTCGTGCCCTACTATCCTTACTTTTCTTTCGTCCGGCCGCCCTTTGCAGCAGGTGCTGAACACCTGCTTTTATACGAACGTGCAGTCGTTGTACCGGGTCCGGTAACCGCTGCCGTCTCGGCTGTTGCTCGTAGTCACGGCGTAGTCGTTGTGCTGGGTGTGAACGAACGCGATCACGGTACGCTATACAACACGCAACTAGTGTTCGATGCCAATGGTGAACTGGTGTTAAAACGTAGAAAAATTACGCCGACTTATCACGAGCGCATGATCTGGGGTCAAGGCGACGCCAGTGGACTCAAAGTCGTGGAAACCGCCGTCGGTCGTTTGGGTGCGCTGGCATGTTGGGAACACTACAATCCACTAGCACGCTATGCTTTGATGGCGCAGCATGAAGAAATCCATTGTGCCCAGTTTCCCGGCTCTATGGTTGGACAGATATTCGCCGATCAAATGGAAGTAACGATACGCCATCATGCGCTTGAGGCTGGTTGCTTTGTGGTGAACGCCACCGGTTGGTTGACCGATGCCCAGATCATCGCGATCACACCCGATCCTGCCGTCCAAAAGGCGCTGCGTGGTGGTTGCTGCACTGCCATCGTATCGCCGGAAGGTGTGCTGTTGGCACAGCCACTGCGCAGCGGAGAAGGCATGGTGATCGCCGATCTCGATATGGCGCTCATCACCAAACGTAAGCGCATGATGGATTCCGTCGGTCACTATGCGCGGCCAGAATTATTAAAACTGGTCGTTGATGACCGTCGACATGCCCCTGTTTCACCACTTTTTAGTGAGGATACAGATAACACCGAAAACGAACAACCAACCTTCAACTCCGCCGACAGCCCAACTCTTGCGAGCACACATCATGCAAACAGTCTCCACACCACATCAACAACTAATTACTGAACTGCAATCGCTGGGCTTGCGACTCAATGACCCCAATGCTGGTGCTGCCAGTCGGCGCGGCGGGGCCGGCCCATCCGATCATAAGGCGGTTGTGGTGGATGGGCATACGGTGATGATTCCGGTGCATACGGCAAGCGCGTGGTCGTCGCCATTTGTGGCTGCGCCACTCGGTCCCGATGGCACCAGTGCGTTGCTGCGGGATGGGATTTCCGTTGGCGTTATCTCGTTCCCGCGTCAGCCACGTTTTTACAAAATGCAGACAATGGACGGTATTCCTTACTCCAAAATCGCGACATTACATGGCTCTGACGTACTGGCAACTACCGTGCTACAAAGCTGCATCCGCTACGAGAGTCGGCGTAAATCCTGTCAGTTCTGCGCGATAGGACAATCACTTGCTGCGGGCAGAACTATTTTGCGCAAGACGCCCGAACAATTAGCGGAAGTCGCGCGTGCTGCTGTTCTGTTGGATAACGTCAAGCATATGGTGATGACAACCGGCACGCCAAATGCCACCGATCGTGGCGCGCAGATTTTGTGCGAAAGTGCATTTGCCGTCAAGAGCGCGGTCAACCTGCCGATTCAAGGGCAATGCGAACCGCCGGACGACGATCTCTGGTTCAAGCGCATGCATGATGCCGGAATCGACTCACTTGGCATGCATCTCGAAGCAGTAACGCCTGAGGTGCGCGCTCGTATCATGCCAGGCAAGGCAAGCGTTTCGATTGCGCGCTATTTCGACGCGTTTGAAAGCGCTATAGAAGTATTTGGATATGGTCAGGTTAGTACTTACATACTCGCTGGACTTGGTGATACCACCGAAGCGATTTTGAGTATATGTGAAAAACTGATCGCCATCGGTGTCTATCCGTTCGTTGTGCCTTTTGTGCCAATTGCAGGGACGCCGCTGGAAGATCATCCCGCACCATCACCCCAATTCATGCGCGAACTACTGACACCACTGGCAGCCATGCTGGAATCGCGTGGCTTGCGCTCAACCGATATCAAAGCGGGTTGCGGGCGTTGCGGTGCCTGTTCATCATTATCAACTTTTGAGAAGAAGCCATCATGAGCGCCGTCTGCACGCCACTAGTTGTCAATGCCGATAACGCTTTTGCAAATGCTACGGTACGCATCAAACTTGCGACGACACGATACGAACGTGAGGCAGCAAAACGCTTGAGGTGTGCTGTTTTTTGCGATGAGCAAGGCATCTTTGAAGGTGACGATACAGATGAAATCGATCAACGCGCATACCCTATTGCGGCGATTCTCTGTATTCCGGACATGCCCGATGAGCTCGTCGGGACCGTCCGTATTGTCGAGTCGCAATCTGGCATCTGGTATGGGTCACGTCTGGCTGTGGCGCGTCATGCGCGGCGAATCGGGTCAGTTGGTACTGGCTTAATTAACCTGGCAGTGCGTACCGCGCATGCACATGGATGCAAAACTTTTTTGGCGCAGGTACAAAACCAGAACGTGCCGTTGTTTGAAAGACTGCACTGGGCCTCGATAGACGAGATTGACGTCCATGGTCGTCCACATCATTTGATGCAAGCCGACCTTAACTTTTATCCACCGATGCACGATGGCGATATCGGCTTTGTGCTGATCCCTGGTGCGATATGAACATCGCCGGTCCAAAGTTGAACGCAGCATTACAAGAATCAGGTGCATTAATCACATTAAGCGCACTAACGACGATGTTGCGCGACTCACGCGGCATCGCGCATAAGCGAGATATTGATGCCGTTATCCGCACACTGGGAACCACCTATGATCGCACCGCCGCTGTGCCGGTCGGAGATGACTGTGCGGCAATCCCTGAACCCGACGGTAACGGTTATCTGTTATTTGCGATTGAAGGCTTTATCAATGAATTTGTCGCACAAGAACCGTGGTTTGCCGGATATTGTGGCGTGATGGTCAATGTCAGTGATATTTATGCCATGGGCGGTCGTCCAGTTGCCATCGTCGATGCATTGTGGAGTCGCACCGGCGATGCTGCGCAACCGATACTGGAAGGACTGGCAGCGGCCTCAACCATTTATAACGTGCCAATCGTTGGCGGTCATAGTAACCGCCGCAATGATAGAGAGCAATTATCGGTCGCTATCATTGGCCGAGCCAAGCGGCTTCTGACCAGCTTCGATGCACGTCCAGGTCAGCACTTGGTGGCCGCCATAGACTTGCGTGGGCACTTCCATGAGCCGTATGATTATTGGGATGCCAGCAGCGGTTCACCAGCACAGCGCCTGCGTGATGATCTTGCGCTATTGCCGATGATTGCAGAAGACGGCTGGTCTGAAGCAGGCAAGGACATTAGCATGGCAGGCGTAGTCGGCACTGCATTAATGCTGCTGGAATGTTCAGCAATTGGTGCGACCATTAATCTTGATGCTATTCCTAAGCCTCAGAACGTCGCGCTGGAACGCTGGTTAACCGCCTTCCCCAGTTATGGTTTTTTGCTCAGCGTAGCCGATGTACATCTGGAACAAGTATTGCAGCGCTTCACAGCGCGAGACATTGCCTGCGCTGCGATCGGTCGCACCGATGCCTCCGGCGTCGTGCGGTTGCAACGCAACGGTGAAACGGAAACGCTATGGGACTTCAACGCAGAGCCGTTGATTGGCTGCGGGCCAATGTCGGCAATATCCGCCGGAGTTAAAAGCCACTAAGTGAAAAGCCACGATTTTAAAAACCTTTTATTTTCGACAATCCGATACGACGTCCGCCCTTTATTGTTATATGGAGAGAACCATGCCCGTAGTCCACTTTAGCGTCCGCTGGCCGGACAATTCAACCAGCGATTGCTACTCTCCATCGCGGGTCATCAAAGATTATCTGGAAGTCGGAAAAAGTTATCCAATCCCCGATTTTGTAGAACGCAGTAGCGCCGCATTAACCATGGCGAGCGAGCGTGTGCAGCAAAAATTTGGCTACATGTGCTCATCCGCGATGGATCAACTTGGTCAAATAGAACGCACTGCCAGCCGGTTTGAAGATCAGGAAAACGCATTGGTCATTGTCGAAGCGTTTCGCCCGTGACGGCTGACTGTTCATTCTTTTTGCGATTGACCATTCGCTTGATCCCTTATCCGTCATTTATCCAATCAGCATTTGGAGAATAAATATGAATACTTCACCTCAATTATTGCAAGACAATCATTATTCGGTATTGATTATCGGCGGCGGCCAAGCCGGATTGTCGATGAGCTACAACCTGAAGCAGCAATGCATTGACCACCTTATTCTTGAAAAGAACCGTATCGGCCACGCCTGGAGAAGCGAACGCTGGGACACGTTTTGTCTGGTGACACCCAATTGGCAATGCACATTACCGGGATTTCCTTATACTGGAAACGATCCGTACGGATTCATGAAAAAAGATGATATCGTCGACTACATTGACCGATACGTCGCCTCATTCGAACCACCTGCCGCCGAGGGCGTCGGAGTTACAAGGCTGCTTCGCAATGCTGCAAACGTGTTTGAAATCGAAACAACCAAAGGCAACCTGACAGCTGATCAGGTTGTGGTTGCCATCGGTGGTTATCACATACCAATAATCCCAGGCGCGGCAGAAAAATTACCCGATCACATCGTGCAATTACATTCGTCTGATTACGTCAATCCTGAGTCACTTCCACCTGGCGATATTTTGGTCGTTGGTACAGGACAATCCGGTTGCCAGATAGCTGAGGATCTCCATCTCACCGGCCGCCGCGTGCACTTATGCGTCGGTGATGCACCGCGCGTTGCACGCACCTATCGTGGCAAGGATGTGGTGGAATGGCTTGACCACATGAAGTATTACGACCTTCCCGTTGAGCGCCATCCGCTTGGCACGGGCGTGCGCGAAAAAACCAATCACTACGTCACTGGACGTGACGGTGGACGCGATATTGATTTGCGCAAATTTGCGCTGGAAGGAATGCAATTATATGGTCGCTTCGAGACGTTCGCCGATGGTATCGCAACGTTCGGCAGCGAATTAAAAAATAACCTCGACAGTGCCGATGCGGCCTCCGAAAACATCAAAAACAATATCGATAAATTTATCGCCGACAATGCCATTGATGCACCAAAGGAAGCACGCTACGTGCCGCTCTGGGAGCCACCAGCGGATGCGCCGCAACGTCTTAATATGGGCAGCAATAACATTGCCGCGGTCATCTGGTGCATCGGCTTCCGTACCGATTTTAGCTGGATCGAAGAAACCATCTTTGATGCACGCGGCTATCCGGGCCACACGCGCGGCGTGACAGACATTGCGGGGCTGTATTTTCTTGGCTTGCCTTGGCAATACACATGGGGATCGGGACGATTTTCGGGCATTGCACGAGATGCCGGATATTTGCTGGAACACATTGTCCGACATCGCGATAAAAACCTGCCTACCATGAAGATATCTGTGCAATCAACACAACTAGAAGTGCAAAATAAATCAGCGCTTAATTGTTAAAATTACGCATCAAATTTGCGCTCACTGACCATCAACTTAAATATTAGGACGAGACAGATTCAAGTAAAGATAAAAAATAAGAACTAAACCGAAGGACAAAAGCGCAGCTCTGACTGGCTGACCGGGGAATTAACTGCACCAAACCAACAATAAAAAAAGGAAGCCTTTTGGGCTTCCTTTCTTATTTTGGAGCGGGAGAAGAGGCTCGAACTCTCGACCTATACCTTGGCAAGGTATCGCTCTACCAACTGAGCTACTCCCGCGTTTTCTTTGCTAACCGATACAGGAGGAGATTCCCGAAATCCAAACCTATCTGGAGAGTGACCTCGGCGAAAGGTGAATCTACTCTTGTATCGGCTATGCTTTACTTAAAATCGCAAAACACATTTAAAGCTAACTAACGAAGGACCGAAGTATAGCAGCCCTTCAACAAACGCACAACACCTAATTCAAACTTGATAAAAAATGTCTTCACAATGGTAAATATAGCGTTAAAACACAACATTCAACAATGTGGTGACAAATCCCTCATCACATTTCGATAATTTAATTATCACACTGAATCATCCAAAAAATCAACAGCGCAAAGAAATCTTATGTAAATTTTCGACACTGAGGCGACTCTCGCGTTACCGGAAGCTGCGCGCGCAAATCTTTCGACGATTTTTATTGCCGCAATTTCTTTAGGGAAAGACACCATCGCACAAGCGGTATCTCCATAGACCAATGGGCTATTGCATCCCAAATGCCTGTAAAACCAACCAGATATTCGCTGCAGAAATAACAACGAACAACATCCATGACAGCGCCGAGGTTGTCAGCGAATTGGCAAAGACTCCCATTAAGTCGCGGCGACTAGTAAGCTTAATCAACGGATACATGGCAAAAGGTAATTGAAGGCTCAATACGACCTGACTCATCACCAACAAACGTCCCACAGAATGTTCGCCCCACAAGATTACACCAATCAATGCCGGCACCAAAGCCAGGCTGCGTGTAATCAAGCGGCGCTGCCAGCAGGGTATTTTTATTTTTAGAAAACCATCCATAATGACCTGGCCTGCGATTGTTCCGGTAAATGTCGAGCTTTGGCCTGAGGCCAGCAAGGCCACGCCAAATAAAATACCTGCCACGGCGGTGCCCGCAATCGGGTCTAGTAAGTGGAACGCTTCGTCGATTTCCACAGCAACGTGACTACCGCTGGTGTGAAAGGCAGCGCCAGCCAAAACCAGAATAGCGACATTGATCACTAGCGCGACCATCAGGGAAAATATCGTATCCAGACGTGAAAACCGGATCGCCTGCTGCCGGCTGCGATCATTACTCTCAACCACGCGAGTCTGGACAATCGAAGAGTGCAAATAGAGATTATGCGGCATGATCGTCGCACCAAGAATGCCAATAGCCAAATAAAGCGGTTCTTGGCCGGCCAGCGCTTTTAACGACGGGATCGCGCCAGCGGCGACGGCGCTCCAGTCTGGCTTGACAAATAACAGTTCGGCAAACAGACAAACACTGATGGTGAGAATCAAACCAAGAATGATTGCCTCAATCTGCCGAAAGCCTTTTCCTTTAAGACCGAGCACGATAATCGTATCAAATGCCGTCAGCAATACCCCAGTCACCAGCGATACGCCAAACAGTAACTTGAACGCCAGTGCGCTTCCCAATACCTCGGCAACATCACACGCGATGATCGAAACCTCAGCAAAAAACCACAGAGTTTTGCCCGCACGTGGACTGTATTGTTCGCGGCAATGCACTGCTAGATCTTTTTGGGTGGCAATACCGAGTCGCATACTCAGACACTGCAACACGATCGCAGCAAGGCTCGACAAAATCACCACAAAAAGCAAGCTATAGCCGAATTGTGATCCCGCCTGAATATCGGTCGCCCAATTTCCGGGGTCCATGTAACCGATTGAGACCAACAAACCTGGACCAGTAAAGCGGACTATTTTTCGCCATAGCGGTGCAGTGGGAGAAACTGCTACCGTACCGACGACTTCAGACGGGCAGAATGGCGCAGTGGCCGTAGTAGGTAAACCAAACATAGTTTTTCAGTACACGAGGATGAATTTGATTCAATCGCAAGGCTGGTGCTCTGCGATGGTTTGAAGCCTATCAAATAATGCATCACTAGTGTAACGACTTTATGCCAAACACCCTACCCGCTCTTGCAAACGTCCCAGCATGGGTAGATATTCCTTTACAACTAACGAGTTTTACCATCGTTTTTGCTTGAAAACCAATCCATAACAAAAACACCCAAACACCGTGAACAAACGATCTGCTAGGGTATTTTGATATCCGGGACGATCAACAAGCTGCCAGAAACTACCCTAACCGTATACCAGCGCCAATGCCCTCGCACCAGGCGCGCATAGATCGCAAGGTACGAGCCAACTTGCAGCGCGACGATAACTAAAGCACTCACTATCGTATCACCAGCGACAACTGCAATGAATGACATGACCGCCACCCAAGTGCCGACAAAGCACACCACCGCCGCATTACGTAGCCATGGCCTGGCAGGGTTATGACGCAGCATTTGACACACGACACGACGATAAATCAGGGCATGAAGATGCAGGCGATCTGCATGTCCGGGACTCATTTTTCGGACGATCTTCCTACGATAGATACTATATAGCACTTCAATAATAGGGTACGCACAGATTGCCAATACCTGCCATGCGTTGATCGAAGGATTGCGTATAAGTAGCAATATCATGACCTCGGAAACCAAAAAACCCAAAAGATAAGCCCCGCCATCTCCGAGAAATAATCGTCCTGTCGGGTAATTAACGACCAAAAAGCCGAAGGCAGCTCCCGCAATCAACAACGCCAACTGGGTCACCAACACGTCTCCACACCGCCATGCGAGATACCCAAGTGCGGCCAACATAATAATAACTACGGTTGCCGCGATGCCATTAAAACCGTCAATTATATTGATAGCGTTGGTCCCGCCAGCGACCACGAAAGCGGTCACAAGAATAGCAAATGGAACGATTGTTAATAAAGCGTCGAAGCCCCATATGTCCAGACCATCAATGATGGCACCAGATAACCAGCTTGCTAGAAATGCAGAAACCATACTGGCTACCAGGCGCGCCTTGACCGATACTCTTTTTGTCAGATCTTCCAACGTACCAACCAGAAAAATAGGGCAACTGGCAAGCAGGAGTGAAAACACGTCTTGTATGTTGATTGGCTTAACAAGAGACGGACTAACGATTGCAAAAAAAATGGCTGAAAAAATGAGGCCAGTCATCACAGCGATCCCGCCAATGCGCGGGACTGCTATTGTATGGACTTTTTGTATCGCAGAAAGATCGTGATCTAAAGAATGCTTACCGTGCCAATTTTGTGAAAGTACAATCAACAAACTGGTCGCAAAGCTGAGAATCGCAGCAGCAACACCGAAAGAAGCCATATTCAATATGTTCATTGCGCCAGCCATTTTGGAGTTAACTTAATTGATCTCAGGTTTAATCTTAAAAAAGACCGGTTCGGGGTAACTAATATCAGCGCTTCAGTTCCGATTTTTAGCGCCGCATTCATCTCACCACTGCACTTTTTACTTACTTCTCCGAACTAGCCAGCGTCAGCAATCTCATCAACCTTACTAACGCGAGCCGTGATTAAAAGTCGGGGCCAAATATGCGTATCACACCCATCTCATCGCTTTATGGGTTTGAGTGAATTGTGCCATTTTCGGTAACGAGAACAATTGAGGTATTTTTTGTGCAACCGATTGTTCGCTCGATAGCCAGCGGACCAAGTCATCCCCAGACATTGGTTTTGCGAAGTGATAACCCTGCCCTACATCAAAGCCAAGTTCTTGAAAAAAAGTCGCGTCACTCTCAGATTCGATGCCTTCTGCAACTGTTCGAAGATCAAGATTTTTCGCCATATTAACGATTGAATTGAGGATTAGAATCGAGCGCTTATTTTTTCGCGCAGACGCGATAAACGATTGATCGATTTTAATTTCGTTAAACGGCATCTGGCTTAATTGCTGCAATGAGGAGTAACCTGTCCCGAAATCATCAAGCGACAATCCGAAACCGTGCATTTGCAATCTGGTAACGCTTTCCAGCAATCCTTTGTAGTCCTTGGGAAGCGCTGTCTCGGTGACCTCGATAGTAATACGCTCAGGATTTACCTGATGTTCCTTCACAATGGCCAACCATCTGTTCGGTATCGCAGTATTTTCCAAGGTTAACGGTGATGCATTGATAGAAATACTGATTTCCGGCCTAGTCGAATACCACTTTTTAGTGGACTCAAGCACGTTGCACAGCAGATCTTCAGTCAATTGGTCAATCAGACCCGCAGACTCCATCAAAGGAATAAATTGCGACGGAGGAATCACACCTTGATCTGGATGCATCCATCGTGCAAGAACCTCAACACCGACCGGCGTGCGCGTAGCAAAGTCTAATTTTGGTTGAAAATAGGGCACGAATTGCCCTCGTTTTAAAGCGGTACTCAGATCTTCTTTAGACCAGCACTGAAACGGCACTCTCTTGCGGAAAACATATTCAGCTTTTTGTGGATGCAAGGCCGGCGATATGAGATTTTTGAGATTAGAGAATTTAACTGGCTTAATGATCCGACCAGAAAGTCGTATGCCGTAACTTAATATTATTTCTTCTGCAGAACACAGTAGATCATCTTCCAACGCTGATGAAAGAATGACTCGACCTATTTTTGCACGGGGCGCTTCACGGAGAAATTCTATTCCATCCATGCCGCCCATCCGTAAATCGCAGATCGTGAAATCAAACTCCTCGGCATAACCATCAAGCAGCGCTAATGCCTGTTGCGCATCAGCTGCTTCGGCCACAAAACCGACTCCTAGAACTTTCAAATACATCACTAGAGTGGCACGCTGACTTTGATCTTTTTCAAGAACCAGTATCTTTTGGTTAGAAAAAATAGAATAGGGAATTTTCATAAGACCAATCTAGGTTAGCCGTTCAGATCAACACTGGGCTGATATCGGAAGTCAACTCAATATCAGGTTCCAACCAGCATTGCAGAACCTCTTTGAGAGAGGCCGTAGAAGCAGGTTTCGCAATATAACAATCCATTCCAGCCTCAAGACAACGCTCCCTGCCTCCCTCCGTACTATTTGCAGTAACCGCAATAATAGTCAAATGCGCTCCGGTAATTTTCTCGTGCTGCCTGATTTTTTCAGTCATTTCGTATCCATCCATGACCGGCATCTGGCAATCTGTAAAGATAATCTTGCAGCTATTACTAGATAGCCAAGATATTGCTTCCGCACCGTTCGATAGAACTTTTACGGCGTCGAAACCAATCCTCTTTAACTGATGAACAATCAGTTTTTGAAGGATTTTGTTATCTTCGACAACGAGAATTCCAGGCTGTATTTTCATCATTTTTAGCGATAGGTATTTTTGTCGTTTAGGGCGAGCCCTTAGCAACGCGCTATAGTTCCGGAGACTTTTTTGTATAATTTATTGACGTTCCGTTTGACTCTTAGTCGCAAAAAAACCTCGTGATAAGCCAAGGCTTTTTTGCGATGACCACATTGTTTATTTTGCAGGCAGGCCAGCTAGCAATCCGGTCAGTAGACCTGACACAGGTGTCAACGCGCCCGCGCCAGAAGTACCAGTCACACCACTCAATGTGCTAGTCAAACCGCTGACTAGTCCAGTAACCGGCGCCAGGGAACCGGCACCAGGAGTAGCGACGCCGCTCAATACACTGGTCAGACTACTCACCACTGTTGTCACAGGAGACAACGAACCAGCTCCTGCTGAGCCAGTGACGCTAGTCAATGTGCTAGTCAACGTGCCAACTAACCCAGTGACTGGTGCCAGAGAACCAGCACCCGGAGTAGCAACGCCGCTTAACGTACCAGTCAAGCCACTGATCAGACCGGTGACTGGTGCCAGAGAACCAGCACCCGGAGCAGCAACGCCGCTTAACGTACCAGTCAAGCCACTGATCAGTCCGGTGACTGGTGCCAGAGAACCGGCACCCGGAGTAGCAACGCCGCTTAACGTACCAGTCAAACCACTGATCAGTCCGGTAACTGGTGCCAGAGAACCAGCGCCAGGAGTAGCAACGCCGCTTAACGTACCAGTCAAGCCACTGATCAGTCCGGTGACTGGTGCCAGAGAACCGGCGCCAGGACTAGCAACGCCGCTTAACGTACCAGTCAAGCTCCCTACCAACACTGTTAGCGACGACAGCGATCCCGCGCCAGGAGCCCCTGGCAAGCCGCCTACAGTGCCAGTTACACCTGTAATCAAACTAGTCAACGACCCTAAAGGATTGGTCCCTGTAGCGCCGCCTAAGCCGCCTGTCAGAGAGCTAAGAAGAATTGTCGCTGGCGACAATGGATTGGTACCACCGCCCGCTAAGCCGCCAAGACCGGCGAACAAACCATTGACCTGGTTACCCAATAACGGTTGCAAGCTATTGGTCAAACTGTTGTTAGCGAGAGCAATCACAGTGCTACCCACAGTCGTCACGACACCGCCCAAACCTGCGGATAGTGGCGTATTAATGCCGCTCAGTTGCGTGCCACCAGCAACGACGGCGCTGCCAACCGCGATGAGCAAGCCGTTAACTGGCTGGTTAAGACCAGTAGTATTGCCAACTGCTTGCGTTACTGTATTAACAGTGCTGGTAAGAGGCACAATCGCTGTGCTTAATGCCAGCGTAACCTGCTGGACCGGGCCTGTCGTCAATGTAGTCGTTAATGGCACAGCGATTTGTTTTACAACACCACCAACAGCGACCACCAGTCCACCAACCGGTGTGGTGACCGGGGCCAGAACTGAAAGCTGATCGCTACCTAATCCAATCACCAGTTGTCCGGCGCTTTGGACTGTGTCGCCAACCTTACCGACCACACCACCAACACTACCGACGGTGATACCCACTGGATCTGTTGCAGTACCGATCTGACCAAGGCCGTTTGTCACGCCAGCACCTAGCGTTGTCAGGACGCCGCTACCATTGCTGACAACACCATTCAAGCCACTACTTATGCCAGAAGTTAATGGCAACTGACTAGTCAACGTCGTACCTAGGCTACCTACTGCAGTGCCGATACTTGATACGACTGAGCCTGTATTAGAAAGAAGATTCGACTTAACTAAATTGTTAGTTCCACCACCAGTGCCACCAGTGCCGCCAGTTGCGCCTGTACCACCAGTTGCGCCTGTACCACCAGTTGCGCCTGTGCCGCCAGTTGCGCCTGTGCCGCCAGTTGCGCCTGTACCACCAGTTGCGCCTGTGCCGCCAGTTGCGCCTGTGCCGCCAGTTGCGCCTGTGCCGCCAGTTGCGCCTGTGCCGCCAGTTGCGCCTGTGCCGCCGGTTGCACCATCCGTGCCATTGCTACCATTTGTACCAGCTGCACCTGTACCACCCCCAGCTCCCGTGCCGCCAGTTGAAGCATCGCCAGTACCACCTGCCGTGCCACCCGCTGTGCCACCACTACTCGCTCCACCGATTTTGCCTATCGTACCGTTGCCAGCACATCCCGATAACAAACCAGCAAACAATAGTGATACTGCGATTAGGCTTCTTTTCTGTGATGTTTTCATGATATTTCCCCGGGTTGGTAATGCAGAAACGCCTGCTTTGGGGTCCTTAATGCAAATAACATACCAGAGGAAAATATCAGAAAATTTAGCTTGTTTTAATAAGTAGAAATTTGTACAAATTTTAAATAAATGCTTTTAAAATCAATCACTAACGATTCTTTAGCAAATTTTTAAGGGCGCAATTTTAATCGGGAAAATATCTATTTTTGGACGTAACACGTTACGTTACATCAAGGAACATCAGTATTCCCTGGCGTAAAAATTCGTTGCCTTTTCAAATACAAAAAAGTGATTTGTTCTACTTTATAAACCACGCTTTTCTAAAGGAATTACACTGAAAAATTAATGCCAGAGACCTTTATATGGTTAAAAGCGCACCCTATTTACCCACCCGGCTACGGCCAAAACTATCTGTCGGTAACGGCAAACGGCGCAATATATATACTGCTGGAATACAAAGCAGGATCGCTAGAGCGCTACTCACCACACTCCATCCAATACCATAGTTATAATTTTTCGGAATCAAATGCAAAGAAATCGCCATACCACGAATAAAACTAAAAAAAATGAAGTGCAATGGAAAAATCGTTAACGTATTTTCTGAAAGCCATTTACTGACTATCGACGACGGTAATAGCCTGGAAACAGAAAAGGTGGCGATAATCCCTAGCAATGCGATTGGAAAATAGAGTGAAGGCCACACACCAAAATGCATGTTAGCCAGGTCGACCGAGCCAGTTTTAGACACTACAAAAGCAAGTAATCCAAATGCGGCAATAAAAGTAAAAATAAAATACACTCGCTTAATATGAGTGAAATAATCCTTATCTCGGACGCATTGTCCGATGGCATAAAACGCAAGCCCTATCCACATGCTATCCAATCCCAAAGGAAATCTATAAGGTACAAACTTCCACAGCATTGAGATGGCAAACGCCAGAACCACAAACAGACAAGTGGAAGTCATCGTTGTCAATAATTTGCGCGAGGCGTGATAGGCGATGACCGTCAGCAAAAAGCACGGAAAAAACCAAAGCGGAGGATCGACGTAAAGATCAGACTCAAGTCCGCTAAAAAATCCTACCACCGGCCCGTACCAAGTATTCCCTGCATAAAGCAGTGCCTTGATGCCGACATTACGTGTCACCAGCCAGTAAATAAAAGTAACCAAAAAAAAGAGCACATAAGGTATGCCTATATTTTGTAAACTTTTTTTTGAATTACTGACAATAGTCGCCTCTAATTTAGTCGGCTTAATCAGAAATCCGGAAATAAAAAAGAATAACGGGACATGAAAACTAAAGATTAAATGCGACAAATAATCCGGAAGACCTCTACTATGTCCGAGAACAATAAGGGCAATACCAATAGCTTTAGCATTGTCGATAAAACCATAATGATTCTGTGCTGGCACATTACGTGTTGCGCTAGCAGTCACAATATTTCCCGCTAGATCACTCACGAAACCAGTCTCGTGTCGGAAAACTTATCTGGCGCCAATAGCCTTTCCACTACTGCAGACCAGCTTAAATGCTCTTTATGAGGGGGCAAACGTGGTGTAACCAGCGCGCTGCGTAGCGCGCGGAAAATAGAATCTGCATCGCCGGGCTGATATCCAAAGCGCGAGACGAAATCCCCTACGATGCCATCAGGGCACACGGCAGGTAGACCAAAAAAGTCATACTGCATCAGCTTCATTGAGGTATCGGAAAGATAGCGTGGAACGTTTTCTGATCGATAAGGTGCTATTCCTACGGTTGCATGTTTGATATATGGCAGCGTAAGGAGATGTGGCATCTCATCATGCACAACAACGTTTTTTCCAAAGTCAGGATGCGCCGCCATACCGCAACCAATAATATGAAAAGTCACTTCAGGAAAAAGTCTTGATGCCACTACAAAAAAATCTGGATCGAACAACATTGATCCCACCGATACCGCAGTCAGACCGGGTCCATAAGGAGATGGATCAGCATGTTCTTCGACCGAAAAATCAAAGCCGTGTGGTACTACATAACAATTATCCAGACTCGGCATCTCATCAGCCATGAATCGAGAAGTGAGGCAAATCGCGTCCATTTTTGGCGCGACTTCCGTAAAAATTTCCTTAACATACGATGCAACATTAATCGTAGCAAGGTCATCAGAAGCAAGATAAATGGTTTTTGCCTGCGGATTCAGGCGCTTTACAAGATCGAAAAAAATTGGAGCGATTCCACTTTCAAAGATTACAACATCCGCTTGCTCTATCCATTCGACCAAGACAGGATTGGGATTGTTGACGTATCGTTTAAATAAAAATTTTTCTATAGGAGAGAAAATATTTTTACGCGTATTGAATGGATGGATAAATGTCTTCCATAGAAAACAGTGGATGCCATCGCGCAAACCTACTTTATTTGCGAGACTATTTAGCGATTTTCTGGGGTCGGATTTTAACTGCGATAGTAGACTGTATTGGCAAGAAAAAAAACTGGTAGGACCATATTTTTTTAATTCAGCTGCAATAAAATGTACGTTCACCCTTCTTCGGGACCGATAGTCGTGGGCAGTAATCATTAGAGATCGCATTGTGTATCTTTCTAGAAGTAAATTCTTGCTTGGCGTTCTAATCTGACCGGGCATAGAAAAATACAATTTTTCGTCGTTGCTTGGTGGTGATACTTAAAGGCATTGCTCAACATCTTGGTGCCATGTTGATCTGCCATCTATTCACAGAAATACTTCATCAGTTAGGCGTCTGATTGCGGATTAAGTTCGGCATTAAACTTTGTAATAAGGGTATTATTTAAAAGTTCATAACAGCATCCGGTTTTTCCATCAGAATCACCCGCTTAAATTCTGCTTGTATGCGCGCTAGTGCATCTTCCGATTCGGCCTCAAAACGCATGACTGCCACCGGCGTGGTATTCGATGCCCGCACCAATCCAAAGCCATCCGGATATTCCACGCGTAAGCCATCAATCTTGATAATGTCATCCGCACCGGGAAACTCCGCTTGCTGCTGTAAAGCGGCAATCAGCGTAAAGTTCTCGCCCTCGGCCAAGGTCAATTGTAATTCCGGCGTGCTAGTCGATTGCGGTAGTGCGTTCAGCACCGCTGAAGGATCACTCTCCCGACCCAACAATTCCAGCAAGCGGACACCGGCATACAAGCCGTCGTCAAAACCATACCAGCGGTCTTTGAAAAACACATGCCCACTCATCTCACCGCCCAGCGGCGCACCGGTCTCGCGCATCTTCGCTTTGACCAGTGAATGGCCGGTTTTCCACATCAGCGGCTTGCCACCGTGCTGCGTAATCCATGGCGCCAGATGGCGCGTACATTTAACGTCGTACAAAATTTCCTGGCCCGGATGACGGGTCAGGACATCAGCGGCAAACAGCATCAATTGCCGATCCGGATAAATGATTTGACCATCTTTGGTGACGACGCCCAGACGATCGCCATCGCCGTCGAACGCCAGGCCAATTTCTGCGTCAGAGGTTTGCAGCGCCCGAATGACATCCTGTAAATTCTCCGGATGCGCTGGATCGGGATGATGGTTCGGAAATGTTCCGTCAACCTCACAAAACAATTCTTGCACTTCGCAACCCAGGGCGCGATACAGTTCACCAGCAAACGCACCCGCCACGCCATTGCCGCAATCGACAACGATCTTCATCGGCTTTGCCAACGTCACGTCGCTGAGGATGCGTTGCAGATAGGTGTCCTTGATATCGTGCGTGCTGTAATGCCCCACATTCTGCGTCTGCTCGACCGTGCGGCTAACCGCATCCGTCGCAATCGACTGATACAGTGCCTGAATGGTTTCGCCATAAATCGCCTCGCCCGCCAAAACCATTTTGAAGCCGTTGTAATCGGGAGGATTGTGGCTGCCAGTCACCATGACGCCGGATTGTGTGTCCAGCACATGGGTCGCAAAATACACCATGGGCGTGACGACGACACCGAGATCAATCACGTCGACGCCAACATCCTGTAACCCTGACGCCAGGGCCGCGGTCATTTCGGCGCCAGATAAACGGCCATCACGACCGATCACAACTGTCTTTTGCCCCTTAGCGATGGCCGCTAGGCCAAAAGCCTGACCGATATGACGCGCGATGCCAGCGTCAAGCGTTTTGCCAATAACACCGCGGATGTCGTAGGCTTTGAATATCGAATTTTGGAGTGGGAGCATAATTTTTTTAGTCAATTTAACTTAATTGGTTAGAGGCACATAAGCCCCAACGGAAGCGCATTAGAGACAACATCTCTTTGCCTTAACTACGTTTATATATATCCTCGAAACGAACAATATCGTCCTCTCCCAAGTAACCGCCTGACTGTATTTCGATCAAATGCAATGGCATTTTTCCTGGATTTTCTAACCTGTGCTTAACGCCTATCGGTATGTAAGTGGACTCATTTTCGGTGAGAAATTTTTCATCTTCTCCGCAGGTAATGCGTGCTGTACCACTCACCACCACCCAATGTTCGGCGCGATGATGATGCATTTGGAGCGACAATTTTCCTCCTGGATTAACGGTGATACGCTTAACCTGGAAGCGATCACCTATATCGATTCCCTCATAACTTCCCCAAGGTCGGAACACACTTGTATGATTCAAATGTTCGGTCCGTTGATTCTCCTTAAGATCATTGACGATTTTTTTGACATTTTGGACCTGATCTTTGTGCACTACCAACACCGCATCTTTGGTTTCTACGACGATCAAATCCTCGACCCCGACGACCGCCACAAAACGACTTTCCGCTCTGATCATGGAGTTTTTTACGCCATCGGTATAAACGTCGCCTCGCAGGACATTCCCATCTATATCAGCATCCAGTATTTCCCATAAAGCAGACCATGATCCAACGTCGTTCCAACCGATTTCGGATGGCACAACGACGGCATGCGTAGTGTGCTCCATGACGGCGTAATCAATCGACTCTGCTGGACAAACGGCAAAGGAGGTCTCATCCAAACGGCAAAAATCGAGATCACGATAAGCGCCGCTGAACGCCTTATCGCAACTTTCTGCTATAGCGGGACGGAAGGCGTGGAGCTCTTCAAGATAACGCGATGCCAAGAATAGAAACATGCCGCTATTCCAGCTATAAGCTTTATCAGCAACAAAAATTTCGGCCGTGGCACGGTCAGGCTTTTCCACAAATTTGTCGACTGTGTAACAACCATCCGTTCCTTCCAGAGCTTCACCGCGCCGGATATATCCATACCCCGTCTCGGGGCCGGATGGGACGATACCAAAAGTCGCAAGCGCGCCATTGCGCGCCGCTTGCGCCGCACGCTGCAACGCCACATGAAAAGCCTCGACATCAGCAATCACATGGTCTGCTGGCAGCACCAGCATCAGCGCTTCCGTATCTTCTTTCAATAAAAAATGTGCCGCTACGGCGACCGATGGCGCGGTATTTTTGCCTTCAGGTTCCAGCAAAATACCTAATGGCGCTACGCCAATGGCCCGCAATTGTTCAGCCACTAGAAAACGATGCTCATTACCGCAAGTAATTAACGGCGGCATCAACTCGGACCACTCCGACAACCGTAATAATGTCTCTTGCAACATCGAAAAATTCGAGCAGAGCGGCAGCAGTTGCTTTGGCAGCGCCTCACGCGAGAGCGGCCATAAGCGCGTTCCAGAACCTCCGGCAAGGATAACGGGATAAATTCTCATAGACCATCCTGCGTCATGGCAGCCGTGGTCCCTACTCTTGCTTTTGACCCAGAATCCAACTGATAGTCCGACTTGGAATCTAACTTAGAATTAATTTTAGATTCAGATTCAGCTGGAGATTCTGGCGGCTTATCGCGAGCATCACCCCATTCATGCTTGCCCGATTCCGGTAAATGAAGCATCTCACCAGCACGGTTCACGCTATATTCCTTGACCACAACCATTTCTTCCAGATAAGCGTCGGGCAGTATTCGCGTGTATTCAAACAACACACTACGCACCACTTCAGAGCCAGAACATACATGGCTGCCGTGTCCGATCCAGGTTGGTCCAATGATGGTGCAACCGGCCTCAATCAGACAACCGGCACCAATATAAACTGGCCCTTGAATGGTGGTACCGTTCCAATCTATGCTGGTATTAAGGCCGACCCATACCCCATCGGCGATTTGCGTCCCTGGCACTTCCAGCTGCGCTACTTCACCCAACAACACGCTTTGCAACACACTCCAGTAATCGGTCACAGTACCAATATCAATCCAATTGAAGTACCTTTGCTGCGCGTAAAATGGCAGGCCTTTTTCGGCCATCAGCGGGAACAGATCGGAGCCGATGTCGAACATTGTGCCAACAGGTATCAGATCAATGGCCTCCGGCTCAAAGATATAGATGCCGGTACTAGCGAAATTAGAGAGTGCGTCTGCCTCTTTCGGCTTCTCCTGAAATGATTTTATGCGTCCATCAAGATCCGTCACCACCACGCCATAGCTATCCACTTTATCCCAAGGCACCTCCTTGGTGACAACGCTTACCATTGCACCTTTTTTCTTATGCTCAAACAGTGCGGACGTCAGATCCAGATCAATTAACGCATCGCCGCAGATCACAATAGTCGTATCATCAAAAAAATTCGCAAACTCCTGAATTTTCTTGATACCCCCCGCTGAACCTAACGGTTCGGGAATGACCTCGCCACTATCATTGATATAGCCTTCAAACGAATAGCCAATCTGAACCCCGAATTGACTACCGTCGCCAAAATACTCTTCGATTTTGTGATGTAAATAGCTAACATTCACCATGATGTCACGCACGCCGTAACTAGCAAGATACTCGACCAGATAAGCCATTACGGGCTTGCCCAAAATCGGTATCATCGGTTTGGGAAGATCATAGGTCAGGGGACGAACGCGCGTGCCCTTGCCTGCCGCTAAAATCATTGCTTTCATGTTTCACCTCTTAAAATTTAATTTGGAATATCGTCAATATGATCAGGTTGCTATCTATCCCTCGCCCAGCAAATTCAGTACATTCCACTTCAGGCTTTCAGGTTTGTTGCATGGTTTGTATGTCTGTTGGAACTATCACCCCGATGCTTGCGACACAAAAGCAGAAATCGCATGATGTCAATGGTGTAGCGGCGTAATAGTCGACGTGGCTCAAGACACAATCGATATAACCATTCGAGACGTGTGCGTTGGATCAAACTAGGCGCTCGCGCTTTATCCCCACTCCAAAAATCGAATAATGCACCAACGCCGATCACGACATTTGCATGCAATGTCTGGCGACTCAACAGTATCCATTCCTCCTGAATCGGATTGCCGAGAGCCACTAATACCACTTCTGCCTCAACCAAATTGATCGCCTTAATCAACGCGGCATGATCATGTTCAATCCCGGTATAACCGTCGCAAGTACCAACGACCGTTTGTCCAAGGTTCATGCGGACATGTTCCGCTGCTTTGGCGAGGACTTCAGGCTTTCCTCCCAACATGAACACCCGTAGCGGTCTTTTCGCGCAAGAAAAGAAATACGGTATGAAATCTGTACCGTTTAAATTTTCTTTGAATTTGTCACGACGAAATAGAAACGCAGCGATATCCATTCCAATACCATCATTAACAATCGCTACCGAATCGCTCTTCATCGTTCCCAAAAGATAGCGACATTGAACGATGAAATTGGTATTTGCAAAAAATAGTGACACTTTCTTTTTGCCCTGCACTATTTGGCGCAAATACCTGGCCAACACTGGTGAAGTGGTTTTAATGACCGGGTAACCCGCGATCGGAATAAATTTTTCTTCACTCATGACCCACTCCTGAAAAAACCTCAACACCATAAAAGTACAATCCATTTCCGTATGTTCTTAAGACGCCATTTAGCGTACAAAAAAACGACGGAATCGCAAAGCAGCAAGCAACATCTCGTGCCATGAACTATTCACTGCGCGAATTTTCCAACCAGTAATAGCTACGATAAATGGATACAGCAAGCAGACAATCATTACGCCTCCCGCAACCAGCGTCACGTCGGTAAAGTGTGGAGGCATCATTAGAAGATAAGCACCCAATCCCAAAAACAATATGATGCTGCCCACCAAAGGCGGTGCCAGCGCAAACCACATCATGCGAACGTCCAGACCCAGTGCGCGATTGAGCAAGGTTTGTGAAATAGGGAATACCAGCAAAAAAGCACCGCAAAATGACAGACTCATACCAATCAGTCCAAAGTGATAGAAGGCTGCAGACAATGCGGTTGCCAACATTAATTGGGCGATGCCAACCATTACCGGTATACGATTTTTCCCCATTGCAAAAAACAGGTAGTCATTTAACTGAGTGATGGATGACAGGAGATACAAAATTGCAAGGGCGCCAATAGTTGGCGCTGCAGGTAACCACTTCGCCCCAAACACAGCCGTTATCAGAGGTTTCGCTAACACGGCTTGAAAACACAACAGCGGCGCAACGCAAAAGAACGTAATACCGAGTATTTTTAAATAGCCCTTTCTCAATGCTGCCAGATCCGTCCCTGCATTCGAAAACACCGGCAGCGCCACTTTGTGCATCGAACTGGCAATCACCAGATACACGGCTGACGTCACCCGCTTAGCCAAGTTATAAAGACCAGTTGCATACGGCCCAAGAAATATACTGACTAATAAAGAGTCGCCGTTGGTGTTGGCAAAGCTGAGCACACCCGACATTCCTACCTGACGAACATCATCCCAATATCTACGCATCAATGCACGGTCGAATACCAACCTTGGCAACCAGCGACTTTGGGCCACCACCAGCGCCAGGCCAAGACCGGATGCGGTCACTTGTTGCACCACCAGCGACATGCCGCCCCAGCCCTTGGTTGCCAGCGTGATGCCGACCACACCGCCAATCGATACCGATAGGATGGAACGAATAGCCAGTTGACGGAACATCATATTGCGCACCAACCTTGCCTCATAAGCGCGCACCAGACCATAGAAAAGTACAGAAGCACTCATCCCCTGCAAAACAGTTTTTAAATCTGGAGCACGAAATAACGAGGACACCACTCCGGCCGAGAAAAACATTAGTCCTGCAAGGATTAATCCTGCCAATGTGCAGCAAGTAAAGACCCACGAATACAGACGGTCATTTGGTTCTTTGGTGCGCACGATCGGCATCGCTATCGCATCGAATACGACAAGACGGGTAAATAGAATAAAAAGATGGGCGACCGTCAACAAACCAAATGCATCCGGTGCCAAAAAGCGCGCCAGCACCGCAAAGATGACGAATGACAATATCTGCTGGGCGAGGTTATCCACAATCGACCAGATCGATCCTGACGCGACGCCACCCGCTTTTTTTTGCTTTATTGCGCCCATTTCCATAACTTTATATCCAGTTCTACTTTCATTTTTTCCCCGTTTCGGCTTCTGCTTTATAAGCTTCTACTCAATAGTAAAAACTCTCTAACCTCTACCAGTCGCTACATGGCCCGCTTCAATATCTCCACTTGCGGCTTTTCTCCGTTCTCATCGGGTTGGATGCTGAACGGATAGCTACCTAACCATCTACCGGTAGACCAGTATGTCCAACCACCCCATGCAGAAGTGTTTTTGGTGCCGTCAACCAATGCTGATAAGGCTTTCAGGCACGCTTCGTTTGGTGCCACACCAAATTCACCCAGAAACAGACGTTGCTTGGTCGAAATTGCCCATTGCGTGATGTTGGCCATGACCGTCTTCATGCGAGCGGTATCAACACAGGAGTTGTTGGTGCCAGAAGAATCAGCATCTGCGTATTGATGCGTTTCGAGCATGTAGTTATTGGCAGGATCGTGAAATGACCTAAACGCGTCGGCGTTTGAGGTGCCTGCATCCTTAGAAAACCAGGAATGCGCGCCACTCCAGCCTCCTCCAGGAACTAAAATCAGATTCTTTGCACCTTTTTTTCGCAAGGCTAGAACGGTTTCCTGCGCGGTTGCTGCCCACTCAGCGGTCGGCAATTTACTGGGTTCGTTCATCAAACCAAACGCAACATTGGCAGGGTCTTTGAAAGAGGGCTGAAGACGCGTCCATAGGTCGACAAATGCATCACGCGGGACATCAACAGAGCCAATAGGCTTGCTGCGATATTCACCATAATTATGCACATCCAGAATCACACAAGCGCCGATGGAACGGGCATCGGCCACCGTGGATACAATCCTGTTTAACTCAGCGGAATCAAGTGCACCAAACAATTTAGGTTGCACTCGCTCCCATAGAAACGGCAGCCGAAAGGTATTCATTCCCAGCGACTGAAAATAACGCATATCGGCGATATCAGGATAAACATAATCTTTAAAAACCGTACCCGGCAGCTTCTGAGCAGCAAACTCTGCACCACTCAAATTGACGCCAACCAGCCGTTTGTTATCCAGACAATTAGCAACTGCCAAATGCGTCATAAGAAAGCATCCTATAAACATGCCAATGGAAAAAGCGCCTCGCGCTATGCGGGAAAATGCAAATGCATAGGAGCGACTTGCATTTTTAAGCATCGCCCTTAAGAAGATTTTCTTCATCGTTCATCACTTTCACAGAAAAGAGGCTGGGCATTAGATGCCATTGGAAATAACGGAAGTATTTTTTTCTTAAAGCTATTTCCCATCGTTTTAATCAACTGCGCTCCAGGCTTTTCAACTAAATGAAAATTAAGCCAGGAGACAATCAAGACAATGACGGAAAATATGACCAGAAAAATAATTTGAAGCGAGATCGACACCAGATCGTTGCTCTTCTCCGGAAGTAATCTCTGGAATAGATAAATGACCGGCATATGCAGTAAGTAAATTGAAAAACTACATTCGCCGCAGAAAACAATAAACTTATTTTCGAATAATAATTTTGCGATTGCGGAGGGAAACGTAAAGCTAAATACTAGAACCGCGCCAACCACGGCTGTCAAAATACTGCTATAAAATTCTTTATTGCTTAAAAATGGGAGCGGTAGGACTCCACTTTCCATCACGATCATCAATCCGATCAACACTGCGTGCAATGCAGTGATTGATTTTTTATCTTGCGTTGTTTTAATACTTGATCGGATCACACCAGCTATGACACCAAACAAAAAATAGTGTAGTTTTCCACCAATAAAAGTCCCTGGAAAAACATCCCGATAAGACAAAATTAGCACGCTTCCGATCACTAAAAATAGAATGCCGACGATATCAAATCGTGTTGTGTAACGGCTTGCAGCGGCCCAGATAATGACGAACAAGAAATAGAATTCAACTTCCGGTGTGATACTCCAAAAAACGGATACGTTGCCGGAGAACAAGAGATGGCGCAGAATATTTTTGCTTGATATCTCGTAGATAAAATTCGGATCAATATGTGTGTAGATGATGTAGGAAAGAAAAAGAATCACAAGATAAGCGGGCGCTATCCTAGAGAATCTGGATATCGCATAATTCGTCACATCCAGCGCTGAAAAATTCTTTCCGATATATAGATACGCCATCAAAAAACCACTTAATGAAAAGAAAATCATCACGCCGATTTCGCCTGAAAAATTTATTTTCAGTGGAAGAGAAAACCAACTCACTGCATGGGCGTAGACCACCATCAACGCCGCTAATCCGCGTAAACCGGTAATCGCATCAATTCTCGTTTTTATCATTTTTCATCAGACAGTTAGCTATTTTATAAATATTTTTTAAATTAAATTTAATAGACTGGTGCGCCTTAACTTGTCATCAGATTTTTATAAACATCCACATATTTATTGGCGATATGTCGCCAGTTATAACGATCCGCAAATTGCTGCATATGCGTCCGTCCCGCTATATAGTTACGTTGGTTTTCTTTGTGCAAATGCAGAAGCTGTTCAATGTTATCTTTGGTATTTTCTGCCGAAAGTAACATGCCACTTTGAGATTGTTCGACCAAATTGCGAAATGGGGGAATGTCGCTGAGAACTGGTGTCAACCCAGCGCTCATTGCTTCAATCGGTGCAATACCGAAACCTTCATGCCGCGACAAACAAACAAAGTAACTAGATTGCCCAATGAGTGCAGCCAACTCATCATCCGTTGGATTAGGTACTATTTGGACTACATCGGCCAGTCGATGCTCACGCAACCAGGTACGTAACTCGTCTGCAGTGTGATCGTATTCCCGTCCTGCAATAATGAGTTTCCAGCCCGGATGTTGCGTCTCTAACTGTTCAAATAACGCAAGCGTTTCGAGCAACCCTTTATTAATAGACCAGCGCCCGAAATAGATCAGCGTCTGCGTTGGCGTCGATGCTGCCTGGTTCCTGTATTTTTCAACATTGACACCGTTTTCGATCACTGCCAATTTAGGCGATTTCACAATTTTTTTAAAAATGTCACCATCATTATCGCTAGTGGCAATAATTTTGTCGTACACCATTGAGGAGGCGCGCGTTACTGTATTGAAATAGACTTTTTTAAGTGTCGATGCAAATTTTGTGTGAAAAAATCCACCGTGCGTTGAGGCCACAAGCGGTCGACGATGTAAAGGCTTTGTCAACGCCATATAGTCAAAAAAGAAATCAACACCGTGGACATGAATGACATCAGCATCGGCGACATGCTTCAGTACTTGGGGACATAGCGGATATCGGGTAGTTCCGTGAAAAGGCAGACGCACCACACCCACACCGTGGACAACCGCTTCAGGAGCCAAAAATTCGCTAGAGTTTCTGAACAATCGGTTGAGCGTAATAATCCTCGGAATCTGGTCGTGGTGTTCGCGCTGTTGTCGGGCGATATTTTGCACAACGTCTTCCATGCCACCGATGGAAGGAGAATACTGACGCACAATGTGCACGACTTTAATAGGCATGTGAGATTCCTTTTATGTGCGGGAGGGTTTAGAAGCGATTTCGAGGAGCGTTGACAGCGCTCCCTTTTCACGGCCGACTAGACAGCCGACCAGAAACCAAAGAATGCCAGCAGTCTTTAATGCAAATAACGAAGTGCCACTGACGCACAGGATCAGGGACATATACAGGGTGATATAGGCCCGAAAGCGATCACCTCTTTCATCTTCCATTTTGAGCATCCAAAAGGAGAGCCACAAAAAGAGGCATAGGACCAAACCAAGGCGGGTCAATAAAGAGGGATAACCCATGTCGCCGAAACTGATATCGAATCCATCTACGCCAAAAATCATGCCAAGATTCATATTCAGCAACATTTTTCCACTGACATAAAGCCGTCCGATCACGCTGTCGCTATAGCGACCGTCAAAGAATATGGCGATGCTCAACAGCATCCCGACGCTAAGCACTGGCAAGACAATCATCCAGACATTTTTTTTGCAGAATGGGACGCAGCGCATCAATACCAGCGCTGCTACCGTAATCATTCCGTAGCGCGAGTCGCTCAATGCAATCATCGTGACGGCAGAGAAGAGAAAGAACAGCATTTCCTTAATTTCGTCACGTCGCTTGCATAAGCCCCAGGCACCGACGATCACCGCAAAATTGCCAAGCGATACAGGCTCCAAAAAGATGGACGATACCCGGTGATTTCCAAGTAGCGCCGGCAAAATCGTGCGCCCGATGCCTTCAGGCCGCATCCCGTTCAATCCCAGTACACTACCCTTAGCCCAGTTGGAGCCCGCAGCCAAACTGCCTTGGCTGACATAGTAAGAAAAGATATTAAAAATGCGAGAAAATAAATCCAGGAATAGCAATTCGAAAAATCCAAAAAATAGCACCACCACGACCATCATCTTCAATAAACGATCAGCATAGTTGAGGTCACCGATCTGACGTCCAAGTCCGTAAAACAGGATAGGAATCATCACATCCCTGAATCCTTTCGGGTCCAGTTGATTGCGAAAAATGGCCATCAGAAACAAGTACGCGCCAACCAGCGTGGCAACGGCAACGAATTCAAGCCGGATGCTTTTGACCAATACGATAAGGCAGGAGAGGTAGATAAAGCCTTCAGCCAATCCGACACCCGACATAGAAATCGGATGCACGTTGGTATGGATCGCGCACAGGGCTGCTTGATATACTAGTGCTACCATCAAGATCCAAAATACCAGACTCTTATCCGGAATTGCCACACTGACCTGACGAGGAAAAATAAAATTCCTGATGCTTGATAAATATTGCATACGACTGATTAACCTATAGTGATGCAAAGAATACTAAATACATGTAAGTACCGCTAAAGCGGGAAGCAATGCAGCAACGTAGAACATGATTTTTGTATCTACTTTGTTTTGCGACATTCTTTTCATATCCGTTATTACTAATAATCGATAACACAACCAAAGAAATACAATGGCTCGTGCGTCAAAAAGTGACGATCACTGAACCTACAATTTCGGTACCGCTGTGGCGGAGTTGCTCACTAAAGGCGGTGAGTTCTGTAATACCTGTGTAATTCTTTCGCACCACTACCAATGCGCCGCCCGCGTGCGCAGCAATATTCAGTGCATCAGCGGCGGTTGCAAATGCTGGTGTGTCATACAAAATGATATCGAAACGGTCGCACAGAGCTTCATTCACCAAACCTAATGCCGTACCACTCATCAACTCATCAACATTCGGCATCATTGAACCAGCGGGAAGTAAAGAAAGGTCAATGAACGCCTCCATAGGAGAGAGCAGATGTAAACCGGCATTGCCTGACAACACATCCGCCAATCCATCTCCAGAGGGCAAATTAAATAGACTGTGTTGACTTGGCGTACGCAAATTGGCATCGACGATCAATGTCTGTTTGCCCAGTTGCGCGAAGACGACTGCCAGATTGGCTACCAGCAAACTGGTTCCATCGCCCTGATTGACGCTGACAAGCGCCAGTGTCTTGTTACCCTCCCCAAACCAACGCCGCATCAACTGACTACGGATACTGCGCAAGGCCTCAACTTCTGCGCTAAACGGTTGATAGGCCGCCTTCAAAGTGGGGGGATAAGTTCCTTGCTCCGCCAACAAATAGGGATAATCAAATTGACGTGACAACGCCATTTGAATGTCGGTCTCGCTGATCACTCCAAGCCGCATCGCGGCCTCACCAAAAGGAATACCTTCTTCCTTTTGCAGATTTCGGATGCTTGCCAACTGCTCCAGCGTAATCTTGCCTTGCTCAAGCAATATGCGGCCTAAATTTGCATCTCTTCGGACCGTTGCAGCAGGAGTAAGAATAGAGCTGACGGAGTTGTCCATATTGATTAACCTTTTATCTCTGGCTTTGCACGGCTGGAAACTAATCGATTGGCCGACGCAACTTTTTTGGGTCCCGCACTACCCCAATTTATTGTGCCAAGCACTGGTGCGCTCAATGCTTTCGCTGCATCGCTATCCGATCTCACGCGCCGATGTGCTAACTCTTGCAATATCGCTAATGCAAATCCAAGCATCAAGCCCATCATGACCGACAGCACGATGTTGAGCGGAATATTGGGACTAGCTGGACGCACTGGCGTCGTTGCTGCATTCAGTAGCGATACATCCGACTGGTTGGAATTACCTTCCAATTCCGATTTTGTCAGACGCAAATTGACTGCGTCGTAAGCACGCTGTGCGTTGTCGACATCTTTGACGAGAACAGATAGGCCATCGCGGGCGCGGTTAAGTTGCAATACCTTGGCTGTTTGAGTCGCTAATGCTGCGCGTACTTCTGCTTCACGCTGCCGTAATATGCGCCCGTTGTTTGCAGAGCCATTATTGGTGGCACTAATATTGCTATTTAGTTCAGCACGCAGTCTATCAACCTCAGCTTTTGCGGCCTGATATTGTGGATGGTTCGGTGCCAGATTTTTTGACAATTGTGCAAATTTCCCTTCTGCCAGCGCCAACGAAGATTTCAGCGTTTGAATCAGCGAATTCGCGATCACATCTGGCGAATCCCTGCCACCGCTACCCATTGCCTGATTAGCACGCGACGATGCCTCAATTGCTTGTCCTTGCGCAGCGACCAGTTGACTAGACAAGTCATTTAAGCGTGCCGTTTCAACATCGAGATGATTGTCAGTACTGACCAATCCATGCTCCTGCTGATAGGCCGACAACTTGCTCTGTGCAGCCTCCAGATCAACGCGCAAGCTTTTTATCTGACCGGTAAAATACGTTGCCGCTTGTCGCATCGGGGCGACCTTAATCTCCAGATTAACTTGCTGATAGGCATTTGCAAAACCGTTTGCAATTGCTGCAGCGAATCGTGGATCCTTGCCTTTGGCATTAATTTCAACCACGCTGCTCTCGCGCGCGGGTGATACATCCACCATTTTCAACAACATATCAGCCAGCCAGTCACGGATTGTTTCTTCTCCCTTTGTGCTATCGGCGAAACGCTGCTTAAAGACTGGATCGTTAGCCAGACCAAGATTGTCGACTGCTTTCAAAGCAACACTTCTGCTGATCACAATATCCATCTGTGTCGCCATATATCCCGCCACCAATTGCGCTGGCAAAACCTCTCCAGATACTGGATCGGTCCCTTTATAGTTGAGCAACATGGTGCTTGACGCCTTATACGTTTTTGGCAAAAACAGACTGACTAAAGTCGTTGCCGCTACGATCAGGATCAACGTATAGAGCACGATTTTATAGCGCGCACGCAGGATAGTTAAAAGCTGATAAAAAGTCATGAGAGCACCTCTCGAACAGGGCTATTCAACAATAAGATCGCAAGCGACAAACCGTCGACACGGCTCATAGCTATCAAAATAAACTTTCTTTGACGTACACGACATCATCCGGTTTAAGCTCATCATCATTTTGCACGCCGATCATTACCGTTTTTCCATCAGCGTCGCGGCGTTTAATACGCAAGCCGCGCTCGGTCCCGCGTGGTGTGAGGCCACCGCCAATTGATAGCGCTTGCGTCACGCTCATGTTTCGCTCAAGGCGATAGCCACCGGGATGCTGGACTTCACCATAGATGTAAAACTTGGGAGCGCGATCCACATACACCATGTCTCCATTCATCAGATCAAGATCCCTCGTCATGTCAGCTGAGTGGATCATATCGACCAGATTGACAACTCGCTTACTGGTTTTTCCATCACGGGTACGAATGATGGTGGCGGTATCGCCGCCGTCAGGACCGACGCCACCTGCAACAGCCAGCATATCGGTCACGGTGCGTGTTCCATTAATTGGATACCGACCGGGGCGCAAAACCTGCCCAAGCATCGAAACCTGTTGGCTCTGTAACTCAGTCACCATGATATTGACCTGCGCCTTGAGCAAAAAACCACCGCTAATTAACAAACCTGCGATCTTTTTTTCGGCATCCGCAGTCGATAAGCCACCGATACTGACATTGCCGATAAGCGGAAATGTCACACTACCGGACTCACTGACTTTGGTCTCCAGGCTCAGGTCAGGATTGCCAAATACTGCTATTTTCAAGCCATCGCCGGGGCCAAGCTGCATATCGGCTGCTTGTGCAGAAATTGCTGAAAGTGCCGATACCACCAGCAACATCATCAGCAAGGCTGCGTAGAATTTTTTTATCATTGCCTTCATCCTCATAAGTTATTTCTTTTCTACTGTCGTATTGACTACCATCTTCTGGTCGTCTAAATCTTTCCACTATTTCACTACATACATGGTCAATGTCATCAAGTCACTCAGCGGTATATGTCTCATGTTGATAACGAATCTATTTTTTATTCAACGCCGTGACCGGATGCGATTTCTCTTCGATATTCTCGCTATCATTTTTGTCCACATAGTCGAGTTTGGCCAAAGGACGTAAACGTGCGATTTCTGTCGCAGCGACCTCTTGCATTTTTTTATTCAATAAAAATCGCTCGATCTGGGAAGCAGCCTGTGAGGCCGGAATCGGACTATCGACCAAATCGGTAAGTGCACAGAGTAAATCTCGTTCTCCCTCCTTCAGAACAAATAAATGATTTCCCCCCAAGTTCTGAAGCTTGCTAAAAACTTCAGCAGGAAGATCGGCATTGGTGTAGGAAACAGCATTTTTGACATACGCAATTTTGTGCGCAGTCAACCACGCCTCCACCTGACTAAGTGATGTTCCTGCGTCCATGACAGCTTTAAGCGATTGACTAAAATCTTGCGAAGCGATGCTTAACTGACTGATATCTAACACCTTGCGATGTGCGAATAACTCTGGATGACTCCGAAAATAACTATCGATATCTTCTTTAGATGGCCTGACGGTTGTTCCTGCTTCGGATTCCAGATAAGCCTGGACAATTGTCTGCGTTTTATAGCGCTCAATGGTCTGCACGACTTTTGGATCGCGATCAACTTTGTTACGCTCGGCTTCTCCCAACAAGATTTTCCTATCAATCAACGCTTCCAATGCCTGCTTACGTGCGGTTGGTCCGACCGCCGCCGCTGTACCGCCCCCGTCCTGTGCCGTACCAGCGCTTGCTAATTCCGCGTCTAACTGATGGGCCGTAATCTCGCCACCATTGACTCTTACCAATATCTTGCTGGTATTCTTATCCCTGTCACTACAGCCTGATAAGCCCATAGCAGCAAGAGGTAGCAGCAACATCAGTATCCCTACACCATTTATGCGGTGAGCTGAACTAATGTTGCGGGTTGCATTAAACTGTTTTGAGCAATTCAAGATCCGACTCCCACGAATAAACAAACGACAACACAATTTTCTTATTTTTCTCATCAACGCAGCCTTAATCAGGACTAGCAAATAATCGATCAGGCACTTAGTCTCCCCATCATTTTTGATATAGGAAAAAAGCCAATCGATGAGCGCATGGGACGACGGCGAATCTGGTACAGCAACAAACCAAGCCCTACCAAAAAGATGGTCCAAATTTCAGGCTTTTGAGGCGGTTGTCGCTTAAAATTTTTGAGAAAGTAATACAGCGAATCATCCACAACTGCGACACTTGACACCATTTTTTTTGATACGCTACTTCCATCGCCAATGCCTGAAAAATTTCGGGTGATGGCATCGGTATTCGCCCAGGCGTCGTGCGATCCCTCTAATGCAGAAAAGATCACACGGGGCGCGACGGGCGAACTGAAGGATCCAAATTGCGCGGGATACTCAGACTTCGGCATTTCGAAACTAACGCGCTCGACATTCTGTGCGTTAGCGCCGCTATAGTTATCAACATCATGGCTTGATCGCAGCGTGCTTGCGCCATGCGGAGCGAGCTGAAAAATCGGCGTTGCGGCGGCAGCAATATTTGCTTGACCTGCAAATAAAAAACTCAACAACAATATGGCTATTTTCATCATATTTTCCTTTAAATATTCATAGAGCATCGCGCATCATTTGCGCCTCAAATAACCCGGTCAAAACCCCACCATCAAATGCTGATATCAACATCAGCTTTGATATCTCCTCCGCCGTTTTTCGTTGTGAAATTTTCACACCACGGTTTAGTAAGCATTATCTTTTTTCAACACTTCTTTGACGGTACGAACAATGATCAACAGATCCAATCCTAGCGACCAGTTGCGTAAATATTCCAAATCAAATTCAATCCGTGAGCGCATTTTGTCCAGCGTATCGGTCTCGCCACGAAAACCGTTGACCTGTGCCCATCCGGTAATTCCAGGTTTCACTTTGTGCCGCAACATGTAACCCTTGATCAGCTTGCGATACATTTCATTGTGCGCAACAGCGTGGGGGCGCGGTCCGACGATACTCATGCGACCTTGCAACACATTGATAAACTGCGGTAATTCGTCCAGCGAGGTGCGACGTAAAAAACCGCCAAAACGCGTTACCCTCACATCGTTTTTGGTGGCCTGATCGACCACTGCACCATCTTCGCAAACACCCATTGAGCGAAACTTGTAGACGACAATTTCTTCGCCATTTAATCCATAGCGGCGCTGCGAAAAAATAATTGGACCAGGTGAAGATAATTTCACTCCAATTGCAATGGGTAACATAATAGGCAACAACATAATCTGAATCAGTAGCGCCAAAACGATATCGCTTCCCCGCTTCAGAACGCTACGTAAACCGGTGAAAGGTGTCTCACAAATACCGATAACCGGAATACCGCCCACGTGATCCAATCGCGCCTGAATCAGATCGAAGGTATAAATGTCGGGTACAAAATAAACCGATGCAGTCGTATCCCGTAATTCCTCCATTAAGGCGGCCAAACTGGGATGTGCTGACATCGGCAGACAAATAAAAATTGTCTTGATTTTTTGCTCACGTACATAAGGACCTACGTCAGCAATCAAACCAAGGTACGGACTTGATAATTCAGGTGACCGAGTTGCTTCATCGTGATCATCAAAAAATCCTCGTACGTCAATACCCGCATTGCTACGTGACGTCAGGCGACGAAGAATATCTATGCCGGGATCGTTCGACCCAACAACAATTGCAGTCCGTACTTCACGGTCCTTCCCCACATTGAATGCCAGTCGATAAGCGGTCAAGCGGCTCAATAGAAGCGCAAATGGCGCAAGCCCGAACCAGGTCCAGACGACATGATCCGAGAACTCATAGCGCAGTCCGGTACCCTGGCCAATCAACGTCAATGCAGCTACGACAATTGACCAACCCAGGAAAATATCGGTGGCAAATGCGAGTTTGTTACCAATATGCAGAGTACGATACAGATCAATCTGTTCATAGATAAAAGATGAAATAAAGAAAGCAATAATCATCAGCGCCAAATAGTCGCCGGTGAACATTTCATCCTGCACGGTGATGATCAGATACAACAAGCCAAGAATGATGGCGGGATCAAGCAAACGCTTGAAGAACGAAACGAGGGGGATATCATTCTCGGTCATTTTGTCCTACCTTAAAATGCATAACGCGTGTTGAGCATGACGCCGTTGCTTACGTATCCGCCAGAAGAGGCAGCGAGCACTTGTGTACTGCGACTGCCTGATAGTTGCCACTCCCATTTTGGGGTTGGGTTATACACCACCGTCAATGCCGTGTTACGGAGGACGTCATTCATATCAGTAGAACCGATAGTGCCGGATGCCGAAGATTGGCTAAAATCTCTCTTCTGATATTTGAATTGCCCAACCACGCGGATTTTTTCCGAGTACTGCCAACTGGTTGCCACACTAGCGCCGTGATTTAAGGAGTAGACCGTCGATAGATCATCCACTGCGCCAATCTCCCTCCAGGCAGCGATAGTAAAAGCCAGTCTTTCGGTCGGTAACCAGTCTGCAGAAAGGCGGGAATTGAAACCTTTAAAATCACGTACAGAAAACGCATCTTGCTTTCTGCTCACCCATCCACCAAAGAAGTGAAGACGCGTTTTAGCCGTTAACAACCAATCTATTTTTGCCTTGATTTCATCCTGGTTATAACCATTAAAAACTGATACGCCGCCACTCTGTTCGGGATTCGGAAAATCTGCGCGTGTGTGACGCAATTGGAGTCCGATAGTGCTGCCGCTGGCGGCAAGATAATCGATTCCAAATTCGGTTTGATTCTGTGCGTTATTACCCGTTTGTTGCGATGCCAGGTCATACCATAATTTGCTATGTTGGAGGCCTGCATGCACGCGCCAACTAGGATGGAATAACCACGATCCATTCACATACGCAGTCTCTTGCGTCCGTATATTAGCTTCCAGCAAATGGAAGTCAATGAAAGGCGTCAGACCTTGTGAATAGGTAACGCCCGCGTTACCCTCAACGTGATCGCCAGCATGCCAGTTCCAATTGGCGGATACATTTTTATCCAGATGATTGAGCTGATCGAATCGTTCGTATTCGACATTCGTCACATTTAAATTTGCAGTCAGATGTTGTTGACTAATACTTTTGTCTAGGGCCAGACCAAACTGCGCGCGACGTGTTACATCGGATAAATTGTTCCCTGCACCCATACCCTGCGCAACGCCCGAGTTCTGCAATCGCAGCAAATTGTCATCGTAACTTATGCCATAACCAACATAAGGAGTAATGGAATCAGCGGCCGGCGTCATGATATCGGCAAGCGGAATAGTATCTGTCGGCACCAGGTCACTCGTATCGGCTAGAGCCGCTACGCATGAACACATGGGTATCAGCAAAATGGCTTTCCAGCGAAACCGCCTGAGACCGACGCGGCGTTTTAATTTATTCATTTACTATCTTTCTTGACCGTCAAATGACATTCCGAAGTCAGCAATCCAACGCCCACAAACATTTTTGTTAGCTATTTACATATGCAAAAGATGCAAAAAAAAATTATTGTTGAAAAATAATTATTTCAAAACTAAAAATTTTCTACACGAATCGAAATAATGTGTTCTTTGTTACTATTTTTTTAGTAACGTCGCGCATCGAAACTTATAAAAACTTAATTAAAATTTAGCTGAATAAGGGCCGACTAATCGTGATGAGCGAGTGACGGACAGTGGAGGAAAGGAACCGAAAGAAGGAACTAAAAGAAGGATGTGAAGGGTGTAAAGGATGTGAATGGCATGCATGTAGCGTCTTCATTAGACGCCGTAACAACTTGCGCTCGAAGCGCAGCAAGGACTGTACACATATTAATTGCGCATCAACCGAACGCGCGGCATGGGCAGCGAAATACTTAAAATCGCGAGAGATTAGGAACAGCAGTGAGCTAATTTTTTGCATCATTAATCTTTTGAAAAGTAATATTTACATTTGGCATCTGGCGCAGTATCGAAGACAAAAATACCGTCGATAAACCGTTCTCGTACTCACTTATATTTAAACGAGAGAAATAAATTTGTTAACTTTTCCTATATCCATAACAATGTTGTGGCACAGCATAATGACCCGAGATAATTCTGTAAGTTCAGTTC